>CAYMMC010000023.1:0-15640 GCA_964391125.1 uncultured Akkermansia sp. | reverse complement strand
TCTCGACCCGGATTTCAGGCTCGCGCTCCTCGCATACTTTCATGCGTAAGCCCTGACCGGTTGGCGCTGATGCGCCATGCCGCGCCTGTCCGATTTCGGGTACGATCGGCCTTGTTCCGCCGAGATGCACCGCTTTCCTTTCATCGCCGCCGCACCGCTTCTCGGCGCCACGAGTCTTTTCGGGACGGAGGGCTTCGCCTTCTTCGAGGCCAAGGTGCGGTCGGTTCTCGCGGAGCATTGCTACGAATGCCATTCCGAAGAGGCGGGGAAGCAGAAGGGAGGGCTCTGGCTGGACCGCCGCGTGGGCTGGGAGCTGGGCGGCGACGGAGGCCCCTCCGTGGTGCCGGGGGATCCGGACGCGAGCCTGCTGGTCCGCTCGGTCCGCTATGCCGACGAAACTCTGCAGATGCCGCCGAAGTCGCGGCTGTCGCCGGAGGAGATCGCCGTCCTGGAGCAGTGGGTCGCGATGGGGGCGCCCGACCCGCGCGACGGGGCTCTCGCCGCCGGAATGCGAAAGGGAGGGGTCGACTACGAGGCGGCGCGGCGGGAATGGGCCTTCCGGCCGGTCGTGGAGCCCGGGATCCCGGAGGTCGCGACAGAGGGCTGGGCCCGCGACCCGGTCGACCGCTTCCTCCTCGCTCGGCTGGAGGCGCAAGGTCTCGCGCCCGCCCCCGACGCCGCTCCGGCTGCCCTGCTGCGCCGCGTCCACTACGATCTCGGCGGGCTGCCGCCGACGGCGGAGGAGATCCGCGCCTTCGTCGCCGATCCCAGCTTCGAGCGCTTCGCCGGGATCGTCGACGAGCTGCTGGCCCGCCCCTCCTTCGGGGAGAAATGGGGCCGCCATTGGCTCGACGTGGCCCGCTACGCCGATTCGAACGGGGGCGACCGCAACTACACCTACTACCAGGCCTGGCGCTACCGGAACCACGTCATCGACGTCTTCAACCGCGACCAGCCCTGGCACGGGTTCGTGCGCGAGCAGATCGCGGGCGACCTGATGCCCTCGGCCGATCCCGCGACGACGCGACGACGGCTGGTGGCCTCGACCTTCCTCGCGCTCGGGCCGAAGATGCTGACCGAGCGGGACAAGGAGAAGCTCTACCTCGACACCGTGGACGAGCAGATCGACACGCTGGGGCGCGCCTTCCTCGGTCTCGGCCTCGGTTGCGCCCGCTGCCACGACCACAAGTTCGACCCCGTCTCGCAGGAGGACTACTTTGCCCTCGCCGGCATCTTCCGCTCGACCGACGTCGTCGTCGGCACGCGCAACGGCTGCGTCAACGTGGCGAGCTGGATCGAGCGCCCCCTGCCGGGCCCGGAGGGCGTCGATCCCGGCCTGGCCAAGCGGATCGAGCGCCTCGAGCTGGCCATGCGCCTGGTCGTCGAGAGGAGCTACAAGGAGAAGGCGGGCGAGGGGACGGGCGGCGGCTCCCTGCCCCTGGCCGGCGTGGTCTACGACGAATCCGACGCCGAGGTCGTGGGCGCGTGGGCCTTCTCCAGCATCTCGCCGAAGCGTTTCGGCAAGGGCTACCTGCGCGACGACAAGACGGGCAAGGGCGAGAAGCGGGTCGTCTTCCGGGGCTCGCTGCCCGAGAGCGGGATCTACGAGGTGCGGGTCGCCTACAGCGCCGGGGCGAACCGGTCGGAGCGGGTCCCCGTGGTCGTGGCCGGTCGGGCCGGTCGCGAGACCATCCATCTCGACCAGACCCGCGAGCCATCGGTGGCGGGCCTGTTCGAGCCGATCGGACGCTTCGAGTTCGAGAAGGGCGGGGAGTGCAGCGTCGCCATCGAGACGTCCGGCACCGAAGGCCGTTACGTCCTCGTCGACGCCGTGCAGTTCGTCGCCGTGGCCGATCTGGAGCGAGAGCGGGCCCAGCTCGCCGCCGCGACCGGCGAGGGGGGCGACCCGCTGCTGCGCATGAGCGAGGGCGAGCTGAGAAAGACCCTCGGCCAATGGATCGAGGAGCTGAAGGGGGAGGATCTCGCCATGGCCCCCAGAGACGCCGCGGAGCCCGCCGACATCCATCTGCGCGTCCGCGGCGAGACCGCGCAGCTCGGGCCGCTCGTGCCGCGCGGCTTCCCGAAGCTGCTGGGAGGCGCTCCGGCGGCCATCGCTCCGGGCGCGAGCGGACGCCTCGAGCTCGCCGACTGGCTCGTGGGAGAGGCGGGCTGGCTGCTGGACCGCGTCTACGCGAACCGAGTCTGGAGCCATCTTTTCGGGCGGGGGCTCGTCGAGACGGTCGACAACTTCGGCCGGCTCGGTTCCGGCGCGAGCCATCCCGAGCTGCTCGACTGGCTCGTGGCAGGCTTCCGCAGGGAGGGCGGCTCGACCAAGTCCCTGGTGCGCCGGCTTGTCCTCAGCCGCGCCTACGGCCTCTCCGCCGACGCGCCGGCGGCCCTCGTCGCGGGCGATCCCGAGAACCGCCTCTTTGGGCGCCGCGAGCGGCGACGTCTCGCCGCCGAGGAGATCCGCGACAGCGTGCTCTTCTTCTCCGGCCGCCTCGACCGGACGCCCGGAGAGGCCACCGCGACTCCGGTCGGCATCGACCTCGACAAGCCGCTCAGCTACGAGAAGGACCCGAGGCGCACGGTCTATCTGCCCGTGGCGCGGAACAACCCGACGGGGGAGACCGCGCTCTTCGACGGGGCGAATCCCGATCTCGTCACCGGCAGGCGCAGCGGCACCACCGTGCCGACCCAGGCGCTCTACCTTCTGAACAGCGAGTTTCTGACGAGGGAGGCGCAAGGCGTGGCGAAGGCGGCGATGCGGCCGGGCGAGGGGCCCGACGCCGGGATCGACCGGCTCTACCTGACCCTGTTGGGCCGCGCCCCCGACCCGGTCGAGCGGGAGCGGGCCTTGGGCCTGGTCGCGGATTTGAGCGGGGGCTCGGAGGACGCGGGGGCGATCGCGGAGGCGACAGGGCATCTCGCGCATCTGCTGATGGCGTCGACGGAGTTTCTGCATATCGATTGAATTTCGGATTTCGGATTGATCTATGGAGCGCGCATGAAACCTGAAGGCTTCAAAATACGGGCGAAGGCATTGGCCCCTCGCGCGATCACGACGGTCGATGCTCTGCCGCCGGCTCGGAGTGGCGATGTGCTGGGACGGCAGCCTTTGCGGAGCGCGACGTCGGTCGCTTCGAACTACCGCGCCGCGTGCCGGGCGCGAAGCACGGCGGAGCTCATTGCGGAGCATGGAATCGTCGAGGAGGAGGCCGGCGAATCCGAAGGTTGGATCGACTGGATCGCCGACGCCGGACTTGTCAAACGGGAGCGCGTCGAAGACCCCGTCCAAGAGGCAAGCGAGTCGACCGCCATGACCGTCTCGTCCATCCGAACCGCCCGCCGGAACAAGGGAGGGAAATGGCAAGTCGCGCTCACATCATGACCCCAGTCCGAAATCCTCAATCCGAAATCCGCAACGGCGTCTCCCGCCGCGAGGCGCTCAAGTCCGCCGCCTGCGGCTTCGGCGCCCTGGCCTTTTCCGGCCTCGCCGCTTCGGCCTCGGGGCAACGCTTCCACCACGCCCCCAGGGCGAAGCGGGTCATCTTCCTCTTCATGCACGGCGGCCCCTCCCAGGTCGACAGCTTCGACTACAAGCCCGAGCTGCAGCGGAGGGGAGGGGAGAAGCTGCCCTTCGCCCCCGCGAAGAACCTCGACCCCACCTCGACGAGCCAGGCGAGGCTGATGGCCTCGCCCTGGCAGTTCTCGCGGCACGGCGAGTCGGGCCTGTGGGTGAGCGAGCTCTTCCCCGAGCTGGCCAAGCAGGCCGACGATCTCTGCGTGATCCGCTCCATGCAGAGCACGGGGCAATCGCACGGACAGGCCGTCTGCATGCTGCACACGGGCACCGACAACTTCGTGCGGCCCTCCGTGGGCGCGTGGGTCAGCTACGGGCTGGGCACCGACAACCGCGACTTGCCCGGCTTCGTCAGCATCTCCCCCTCGGCCTCGCACGGCGGGCCGCGCAACTACGGCGCCGCCTTCCTCCCCGCCGCGCACCAGGCCACCACCATCGGGTCGGGGGGCAAGCTCGATCCCAAGGCGAGCTTCCGCTATCTCGGCTCCTCCGCGCCGGCGGCGGTGCAGGCGCGGAAGCTGGAGTTCCTCCAGACGATGAACCGCGAGCATCTCGCCCGCACCGGGCACGCCCCCGTCGAGGGCATGATCGCCTCGATGGAGCTGGCCTACCGCATGCAGTCCGCCGCGCCGCCGGTCATCGGGATCGACGACGAGCCGCAGCGCATCCGCGATCTCTACGGCATCGGCGCGGAGGCGACGGACCACTTCGGACGGCAATGCCTGCTGGCGCGGCGCTTCGCCGAGGCCGGAGTGCGCTACATCCAGGTCTCGACCCCGAACGTGTGGGACCAGCACGGCGGGCTCGCCAAGGGCCACGCGAGGAACGCCCTCGCCGTGGACCGCCCCATCGCCGGCCTGCTCGCCGACCTGAAGCAGCGCGGCCTGCTGGAGGACACTCTCGTCGTCTGGGGCGGGGAGTTCGGCCGCACCCCGATCGCCCAGGGCAGCGACGGCCGCGACCACAATCCCCAGGGCTTCACCATGTGGCTCGCCGGCGGAGGCGCCAAGGGCGGCCATGCCCACGGCGAGACGGACGAGTTCGGCTACTTCGCGGTGAAGGACAAGGTCCACATGCACGACCTCCACGCGACCATCCTGCATCTGCTGGGGCTCGACCACGAGCGCCTCACCTACCGCTACGCGGGGCGGGACTTCCGGCTCACGGACGTCTATGGCGAGGTGGTGAAGGGGATCCTGGCATGAGCCGCCGGGCGGGCCGGGGGAATCCGTTTGCGTTCCCGCCGCCCGTCGATCCTGTGCCCGCATGAGCCATCCTCTCGCCCGCATCGTGCGCCGCGCCGTGGACGCGCGGGAGAACGAAGTCGCCGCGCTGCTGTGGTCGGGCGCCTACTTTCTTTTCGTCCTCTCGGCCTACTACGTGCTGCGCCCCATCCGCGACGAGGCCGGCGTGGCCGGCGGCGTCGACAATCTGGCCTGGCTCTTCACCGGCACTCTGGCCGGGATGCTGCTGGTCCATCCGCTCTTCGCCGCCCTCGTGGCGCGGCTGCCGAGACGGCGCTTCGTGCCTCTGACCTACCGTTTCTTCATCCTCCATCTGGCCGTCTTCTACCTCCTCTACACCTTCCTCGATCCGTCGAAGAGCGTCTGGATCGGGCGGGTCTTCTTCGTCTGGGGCAGTGTCTTCAATCTCTTCGTCGTCTCCGTCTTCTGGTCCTTCATGGCCGACATCTACCGGCCCGGCCAGAGCAAGCGGCTCTTCGGCATGGTCGCGGTCGGCGGCAGCGTCGGCGCGATCGTCGGATCGTCCATCACCTCGGCGCTCGCCGGACCGCTGGGGCCGGTCAATCTGCTGCTGGTGTCGGCCCTGCTGCTCGAGCTCGCCTGCCGGGCGTCGCACGCGCTGGAAAGGCACGAACCCGCCCTCGCCGCCGCCGCGGACGAGGAAGACCGCCCCCTTTCCAGCGCCGCCGCCGATGCTCCCGCCATCCCGGACCGCACCGAGGAGATCATCGGCGGCGGTGTCCTGGAAGGGGTGCGCCGGGTGGCTTCGTCGCCCTATCTGCTGGGGATCGCCGGGCTGATGCTCTGTTTCACCATCGCCTCCACCTTCCTCTATTTTCAACAGGCCGAGATCGTGGAGCACGCCTTCGGCGAGGACCGGGAGGCGAGGACGCGGCTTTTCGCCAACCGGGACCTGGCGGTGAACGCCCTGACCCTGTTGACGCAACTGTTCCTCACCGGCCGGATCCTGCGCTGGTTCGGCGTCGGGAGCGCCCTCGCCTTCCTGCCCGCGCTCAGCCTGATCGGATTCGCCATTCTCGGCGCGTCCCCCGTTCTCGGGGTGGTGGTCCTCTTCGACGTGCTGCGCCGGACGGGGAACTTCGCGATCCAGCGTCCCGCGCGCGAGGCGCTCTACACCCTCCTGCCGCGCCAGGACAAGTACAAGGCGAAGAACTTCAACGACACCTTCGTCTACCGCGTCGGCGACCAGATCGGGGCCTGGTCCTACACCGCGATGGGCTGGCTCGGTCTCGGTCTCTCCGGCCTGGCCTTTTGCATGGTCCCGCTCTCGGCGCTCTGGCTCGGGCTGGCGCTGTGGCTGGGGCGCGCCAGCAGGAAGCTGCAACGCGGATCCCAGCCCGATTGATCCGCTATCGGTCCGTCGCGGAAGCCAATCGGAGGGACGAGGGCGTCACCAGGATCGGAAAGGGCGGATCGTGTTTGTTGCAGCGGATTCTGAGCCGCTCCCCCGCCTCCACCCATTTCACGAAGACAAGCTGCTCGCGGTTGTCCCCCTTCACGAGGAGCCCGCCGAGTTCGCCCGGCTCCATCCGGTGCCAGCCGTTCGCCTGAAAGCGCGAGGCGTCCCAGACGTCCTTCCGCCAGTCGCCGCTGGCGTTGCCCTGGTAGTCGTAATTGCAGGCCAGCATCAGGTAGCCGCTTGCGGTGACCTCGATGTCGGCGATTCCGTTGGTGGTGCCGGTCGGCATGTGGACGGTGGCCCCATAGGTTTCAAAATGGAGGGGGACCCTCGCCCACCCCTTCTGGTCCTCGCTCGCCATCAGGGGAACCGGCTGCATGTTGACCGCCTGGACGCGGGCCGGCTGTTTCCACACGGAGATCCAGTCGAGAGCGCCGAGCGGCGACACGGAGAGGGCGGTCAGGGCGAGGGCCGAGGTGGCAATGGCGCAGTTTCGGACTTTCATGACGGGGGCGGGCATCGTAACAAAAGTGAGGGAACACGTCCCGGCACACATTTCACCACAGCCAGGCCTTTCTCGTCCAGCCCCGATTTCCATGACCTCCGCGAACGCCTCGAACCACCACTCGCCCATTCAGAGCCGCCGGACCGTCCGTCCGGGCTTCGTGCGGAGCGCCTTGCTCCTCGTCCTCCCT
This sequence comes from uncultured Akkermansia sp., assembly GCA_964391125.1. Classification (GTDB taxonomy): domain Bacteria; phylum Verrucomicrobiota; class Verrucomicrobiia; order Verrucomicrobiales; family DEV007; genus Arctic95D-9. The sequence continues at coordinate 8,698 of CAYMMC010000023.1, read as the reverse complement.
CTCCTGATGTCGCTGCCCGCCGCCGGTCGGGCTCAGGAGAAAGCCCCCGCCGTCCTCGGCACCTACGCGCACCCCAAGGCCTTCTGGGAGACCGGGGCACGGCTCGACGAATACGGAGTCAACGCCGTTTTCATCCACGGCAGCGGCATCGACGAGGCCACCTTTGCCCGGGCCAAGGAGGAGGGGTGCAAAGTCTTCGCCGAATTCCCCACCCTCAACGGCAAGTACGGCAAATACGTCGAGAACCATCCCGACGCCCATCCCATCGACGACTCCGGCAACCCCGCGCCGCCCGCGACCTGGTTCATGGGCGTCTGCCCCACCCACGCCGGTTTCCGCCAGTTCCGCATGGACGAACTCCGCGCCCTGCTGGAGCGGCACGATCTCGACGGCATCTGGATGGACTACACCCACTGGCACGCCCAGTTCGAGGATCCCTATCCCGTCCTCCTCAAGACCTGCTTCAACCCCTCCTGCCTCGCCGCCTTCGAGGAGTGGGCCGACGTCGAGGTCCAGGGCGACACCGTGCCGGAGAAGGCCAAGTGGATCTTCGCCAACGCCGCCAAGCAATGGGAGGACTGGCGCGTCCACGTCATTGTCGACTGGGTTCAGGAGATCCGTTCCATCGTCAAGGAGATCCGGCCGAACGCCCTCGTTGGAATCTTTCACACCGCGTGGAAGGACGAAGACCTCGGCGGGGTGCGCCGCCGCTGCCTCGGGCTGGACTTCGACGCCCTCGCTCCCCACGTCGATGTCTTCTCGCCGATGATCTACCACGGCCGCTCCGGCAAATCCCCCGAGTATGTGAAAGAGTTCGTGGACTACCTCGGCGCGAAACCCTGGGTGAAGACCGCCCCCGGTGCCTATCCGCGGATCTGGCCCATCGTGCAGGCCCACGACGACCCGCGCGTCTCGCCCGAGGAGTTCGAGCAAGTCCTCCGCCACGGTCTCGGCGGCAAGAGCACCGGCGTCATGATGTTCACCCTCGGCAGCGTCGCCCGCGACGCCGACAAGATGGAAGTGATGAAACGGGTCTACCGCGAGCACGCCGAGTAGATCGTGCGTCCGAGATCGCTACGGGTCGGCCTTGAGGAGTCGATCCGCCCATGAATGAAGTGAGGAGTTGGGCTTCGGCGGAACGGCGGAGGGGTTGGATCGGGAAAAGCCATCACGTGACCGAGCATGCGGACGCCGTAGGCGTTACTCTCCCGCCGACCCGGGCGCTAGAAAAGCGCCCCTCCTTGGGGCCAAGCGTGGTTCGTGCGCCAGCCAAGGAACGGGGCTTTCCTAGCCCCGACGGAGCTTGCCGGGCGGAGTTTGCGCGTCCGAACACCGTTGATTTCCCGACCCGCGCCAGCCAAAAGGAGCGCGGGTTTTCCAACCCGAGGCAAAGCCCATCCGGCAGAGCCGCTACACCGCCAAACCGCTACGAGCCAAACCGCTAAAAACCTTTCCCGTCCCTCGATCATGGCCGAAGATTCCTTTGCCAAGACGGAGGGGATCGGGTCCCTTTTCCGTGGATTTGCCTGATTCCGCAAGTTTCCTCCGCCTCCCGCTCTCCCTCATCATGAAACGCCTCCTCCTCGCCCCCACCTGTCTCGCCCTCACGGCCTTTGCCTTCGCCGCGACCCTGTCCGCCGAGGAAGGCGTCGCCGACCTCCAGATCGGCGATCCCGCGCCAGACTTCTCCCTGCCCGGCATCGACGACAAGACCCACACCCTCGACGACTTCCGGGACGGCAAGGTTCTGGTGATCTTTTTCACCTCCAACCACTGCCCCACCTCGCACGGTGCGGCGGACCGCATCAAGAGCTTCCTCGACGACTACCGCCCCAAGGGCATGACCTTCGTCGCGATCAACCCGAACCATCCCGAGGGGCTCAGCATCGACGAACTCGGCTACTCGAAATACAACGACGGCTTCGAGGACATGAAACTCTACGCCGCCGAGGAGGGCTTCGACTTCCCCTACCTCTACGACGGCGAGACCCAGGCTGTGGCCAAGGCCTACGGCTGCCTCGCCACTCCGCACGTCTTCATCTTCGACGCCGAGCGCAAGCTGCGCTACAAGGGGCGCTTCGACGATTCCCGCTTCGGTGGGGACGACTCCACCGTGAAGTCGCCCGACGCCCGCAACGCGGTCGAGGCCCTTCTCGCCGGGAAGCCCGTTCCGGTGGAGGTCACCAAACCCATGGGTTGCTCCACCAAATGGCGCAGCAAGAAAACCGCCGTGGCCGAGAAGATGGCGAAGTGGGACGCCACCCCCGTCGAGGTCGAGACCCTCGACGCCGCCGGAGCCGCCGCCCTGCGGAAAAACGGCAGCAAAAAAGTCCGGCTCATCAACGTCTGGGCGACCTGGTGCGCCCCCTGCGTGAAAGAATTTCCCGATCTGGTCGAGACCTCGCGAAAGTTCGGTTCGCGCGACTTCGAATTCATCAGCATCAGCGCCGACGATCCGTCCGATCCCGCCCCGGTGAAGGCCTTCCTCGACAAACACAACGCGGGCCTCTCGCCCCGTTTGAAAAAGTCCGTCGAGGCCGAGGGACGCAAGACCAACAGCTACCTCTACAGCGGGGCGGACATCGACGAACTGATGAAAGCCCTCGATCCCGAATGGCCCGGCGCCATTCCCCACACCCTTCTCGTCGACACCGATGGAACCATCCTCTGGCGTCACAACGGCCTCGTCGACGGCGAAGAACTCCGCGCCACCATCCTCGGGCATCTGGGGAACTACTACAAACGCTGAGCCAGAAATGACGGGCATTTCCGTCTCCAGTGACTATGTTGAACCCATGACGACGAAATTCACCTACTGGCAGGAGGACGACGGACGATTTCTCGGGCACTTGAACGATTATCCGGACCATTGGACCCAAGGCGAGACTTTGGAGGACCTCAAAGAGCATCTCCGGGATCTTTTCGAGATCTTCCGTTCGGAAAGCATTCCCGGGATCAAATCCTGCGCGATTTGACTGAAGACAAATAGCCCGCTCCAGAACCGTAACCCTTCCCAGCCGATCCATCCAATCCCCAAATTCCTCATGAAAATTCTTCCCATCGCTTCCCTCCTGCTTCTCTCCGTCCTCCCCGCCTTCGCGCAGAGGGAGGCCAAGGAGTTCAGGGCAGGCCAGCCTTTGGGATCGGTCAACGAAGCCGGGGAGTTCGTCCCCATCTCCCAGAACGTAAAGGTCTACGGGAGCTTCCGCTTCGCGGAAAGCTGCGTCTACGACGCCAAGCGCGACCTCATCGTGGTCATGAACGCCGGGGTGCCCCAGGCCCAGCAGGAAAACGACGGCTACGTCTCCCTGCTGCATCCCGACGGCAGCGTCCACACCACCAAGTGGATCGGGGCCACCCGCGACGGGCTGACCCTGAACCATCCCCTCGGCACCGCCATCCTCGGACGCACCCTCTACACCGTCGACATCGACACGGTCCGCACCTTCGACCTCGACAGCGGCGAGCCCGGCCAATCCTGGCACGTCCCCGGGGCCACCTTCCTCAACGGCATCGCCGTGGCTGCCGACGGCACCGTCTATGCCTCCAACACCCGCGAGGAGAGCCGCGTCTACAAGATCACCGCGTCGGGCGAGGTGAGCACCTTCGTCGACGGCGAACCGCTCAAGGCCCCCAACGGCGTCGCCATCGACCCCGAGGGCAATATCGTCGTCGTCAACGTGGGGGACAGCGCGGTCCTGACCTTCTCGCCCGACGGAACGCTCGTCAAAACCGAGCACGCCGCCGAGAGCGGACTCGACGGACTCGTCATCCTCGAAGACGGGACCAAATACGTCAGCAGCGTGCGCTACGGCAGCATCTCCCGCATCCGCCCCGGCGGGAAAGCCGAGATCATCGCCTCCGGCATTCCCAACGCCGCCTCCATGGGATACGACTCGAAGCAGAATCAGCTCGTCATCCCGATGAACAACCACAATGCCATGGCCTTCTTGAAGCTGGAGGACTGAGCGGCGAACCCGGCTCCGGACGGGCGCGTTCAGGGTTTGGTCTCGGGCCAGGCCTTCAGGCCGCGCCCCCGATAGACCGAAAAGCGTCTGGAACGGTCGAGGCCGAAGTCGATCTGGAATTCGCCGACGAGGGCCGTGCTCCCGAAGCCGCGGGCGAGCCGAGGCGGCAGCCTCTGTCCGGGCACGAGTAGGAGTCCGTCGCTTCCCGGCCAGCCGTCTTTGACCGGATCGTTCCAGAGTTCGTATTGCGAGACGATGTCTCCCGACGGTTCCCAACGATAGACTCGGGGGCGGTCGGGAAGGGCGAAGGCGAGGTGGCTGGCGAGGTCGCGGTGGCCCAGGGCGGCGAGGAAGCAGGAGCCGGCATCGGGCTGGGCCTGGCGGATGGCCTCGAATTCCGCCGCGACGCGGTCGTGCCCGAGGAGGCGCCGGGCCGGGTCGGCGGTGTGTCCGGCGTGGCCGAAGGCGGCGAACAGGGGTGGCGCGGCGTAGAAGTAGCCCACGAGCAGCAGACCGGTCGCGAGGGTGAGGGGAAGGAGACGCCGCCACGCGGCCGGGGGAAATCTCGCGGGCAGGGCTCCCGAATACCAGGCTGCGGCGAGGACGATGCCGGAGAGGTAGTAGACCGCCGCCCAATTTGGCTGCAGCTCCTGCCGCAGGGCGAGGAGGAGCATGGCGGCGAGGGGCAGGGCGCCGAAGAAGAGGAGGTAGCGGTGCGGACGCGGCGCCCTCCCGAGCAGGGGGAGTCCGACGAGACAGAGCGAGAAGACCACGAAGGCGGTGCCGGGCGAGAGCACGCCGAGGTGCGTGACGAGAAAGGAGAGGAGGTCCTCGAGTCGTTCGAGGAGGACGTTTCCCCCCTCGCTTGGCGACTCGAAGTGGTGGCCGGTGTGGTGGAAGGTGATCCAGCCATGCCGGGCGTTCCAGACGAGGGGGGGCACGAGGGAGAGGTAGGAGCCGAGCAGGGCGAGCCAGAGCGAGGGGCGGCGGAGAAGGCGGCGGGTGTCGGCGGCTGCGGCGAGAAAGAGGACGGCGATGAGGGGGAAGACCATCATCATCTGCTTGAAGAGGTGCCCGGTGGCGAGGGCGGCGAAGAGCAGGGCGGTGGCGGCGCGTCCTCCTTCCGATCCCGAGACGAGGCGCCAAAAGGCCCAGAGCGCCGTCGTCCAGCAGATCACGAGCGGCGCGTCGATCGTGAGGAAGAAGGATAGGACCGCGTTGGCGGGGGCGGCGGCGCCGAGGAGGACGGCGTGCCAGCCGGTTCGGGGATCGAAGAGCTCCGAGGCGAGGTGGAAGAGAAGGAGGAGGGACGCCGTCCCCAGCACCGCCGCCGTGGCCCGCAGCGCGAAGATCCCGCCTCCGCAGACGCGGTCGACGAAGGCGTAGAGCCAGGCGATCCCGGGCGGCTTTGAATAGTAGCCGTAGTCGAGCTGGCGGCTCCAGTCCCAGTAGTAGGCCTCGTCGCCGGCGGGATTGATGGCGAAGGCCGCCGCGTAGGCGAGGCGGAAGATCAGGAGCGCCCCCAGGAGAAGGAGGGTGCGGCGAAGATAGGAAGGGCTGACGTCCGCGGCGGGCATGGGGTCGGGGGATGGGCGTCGGAGCGCCGCGCTGGCGGGCATCTCCGGACTGGGGCGGGAGGACGTCCTCGAGGCGGCCTCGATCGCCGTTCGGGATCCTTGCGCGATCGGACGTGGAGCCCGCCCCGCCCGATGGCCGATGCACGGAGTCGGCTGCAGGAGATGCGCCGCTTTTCGGCTTTTCGACAGCCCTACGGTGCCCCGGATCGCATGGAATGCGAATGGTTTTGTTGCGTCCCCGACGCGGTCATGGCGAGGATGGCGGGATGGGTGAAGCGCCGCTCGGCGGTGATGGCGTAGAAGTGGGTCCTCACTTCGCGGGTCCGCCCGACGATCCGGAAGCCGTAGCGCTCGACCGCTTCGCCGACGACGACGGAGGGCATCGCGATGAAGCCGCTGCCGCTGGTCGCGGCGATCTTGGCGAGGGCGGCGTCCTCGAACTCGGCGACGACCCGGGGCTGCACCCCGGAGGCGCGGAACCAGCGCTCCAGGTCGCGGCGGAGGCTGCAGTTCTGCGTCGGCAGCAGGGCGGGGGCGCCGTCGAGCGTTCCGGGAAAGCGCTTCTTCATCCTTGCGGCGAGCTCCGGCGTCGCGCAGAAGCTGATGTCGGACGAGCCGAGGAGGTGGTTGAAGACCTTCCCCGACAGCCCCGGCGAGGCGGGCTCGTCGGACAACGCCACGTCGAGCCGGTGGGTGCCGAGCAGGGAGAGGAGGTCGGGCAGCTTCCCCTCGTGGCAGGTCAGCTGCACGGGCGGCCGGTGGTCGAAGACGGGGCGGAGCAGCTCGTGCCCCATCAGCTTGGGGAAGGAATCGACGATGCCGACGTGGAGCCGCAGGGCGCGCACCCCGGGCCCTTGCTTGGCGGCGCGCAGGATCTCGCCGCCGAGGGCGAAGATCTCCTCGGCGTAGCCGAAGATGAGCTGGCCGAACTCGGTCAGGGCGAGCCCCCTGCCGCTGGGGCGGAAGAGATCCTCCCCGAGGGCGGATTCGAGGAGCTGGATCTGCGCGGAGATGGAGGGCTGCGAGACGCCGAGCGCGGCGGCCGCCTTTTTCAGGCTGCCTTCGGCCGCCACGGTCCAGAAGTAGCGGAGATGGTGGTAGTTGAGGAATTCCCGGGGAGTCGACTCTTCCATTTTTTGGAACGGTTCGTGCAATCTTTAGTAATTTTCAAACACATTCGCTGCTCCCACCTTGGGGGATGCTCCAGAGAGGTCCCGGTTGGCCCGTCTCGCGGCATTGGACACATGATTATCGAAAAGCACTGGCTCTGGATCGGATTCAACGTCTTCGTCCTCCTCATGCTCGCCCTCGACCTGGGCGTGTTCCACCGAAAGGCACGCGTCGTCACCTTCAAGGAATCGATCGCCTGGACGGTGGTCTGGATCTCCTTGGCGATGCTCTTCAACCTGGGGGTGGGGCACTACCTGGGCGACGAGAAGGGCCTGGAGTTCTTCACCGGCTACGTCATCGAGAAGTCGCTGAGCGTGGACAACGTCTTCGTCTTCGCCCTGCTCTTCGCCCATTTCCGGGTGCCTCTCGAGTATCAGCACAAGGTGCTCTTCTGGGGGATTCTCGGGGCCCTGGCGATGCGGGCGGCGATGATCGGGCTGGGGGCGAAGCTGATCGCCGAGTTCGCCTGGGTGATCTACGTCTTCGGGGCCTTCCTCATCCTCACGGGGGTCAAGATGCTGGTGAAGCGAGAGGAGGAATACCATCCCGAGAGGAGCCTGGCGATGAAGCTCTGCAAGCGCTACCTGCGGGTGGCGCCGGAATTCCGGGGCTCGAAGTTCTTCGTCCGGGAGAGGGGCGTCCTGATGGCCACGCCGCTCTTCGTCGTCCTCGTGCTGGTGGAGTTCACCGACCTGATCTTCGCGGTGGACTCCATCCCCGCGATCTTCTCGGTGACGCAGGACACCTTCATCGTCTACACTTCGAACATCTTTGCGATCCTGGGGCTGCGCTCGCTCTACTTCGCGCTGGCGGGGGTGATGGACAAGTTCCACTACCTCAAGATCGGCCTCGGCGTGGTGCTGAGCTTCGTCGGGGTGAAGATGCTGCTGGCCCACTCCCCGTGGAAGATCGACACCCATTTCTCCCTCGGCGTGATCGTCGCGGTGCTGGCGCTCTCGATCGTCGCCTCGCTGGTCTGGCCGCCGAAACCCGAAGCCGGGGATCCGGAATCCGGAGGCTGAACGGTCGAGAGCGGCGAGCCGCGTCCCGCAGCCGGGCGAAGGTGGGCGAAGCTCTTTCCCGAAAAGCGGTGTGGGGACCCGGGTTCGCCCAGGCGCCGAGACGCCGGATCCGCGATCCTCTCCCGACGCCCGCCTTCCCTTCGAGCGGCTCAGCGCAGCGGCCAGAGCATCGGAATCAACGGCAGGATGACGAGGACGAGAATGACGGTCAGCAGCCCTCCGACCCGGACGAAGTCCATGAACTTGTAGCGGCCCGGACCGTAGACGATCACGCAGGAAGGCTCCAGCGGCGCGATGAAGGAGATCGAGGCGGCGAGCATCACCCCGATGGCGAAGGCCCTCGGATCGGCGCCGATCTCGGCGGCGGCGCCCATCGCCACGGGCAGGATGACGAGGGCGGCGGCGGCGTTGGACATCGGTTGGGTGAGCAGGATGGTGAGGACGAAGAAGCCGCCGAGGATGGCGAGGTCGCCGAAGGGGGACAGGGCGACGACGATCCCCTCGGCGAGCAGCTGCGCCGCGCCGGTCTTCTCCATGGCCGTGCCGAAGGCGGTCATCCCTCCGATCAGGATCAGCATGCGCCAGTCGATGACCTCGCGCACCTGTTCGCCGGGCAGGGCGCCGATGAGGACGATGATCACGGCGGCGGTCAGCAGGGCGACGGAGAGGGGGATCCAGCCGAAGGAGCCGATCACCACCGCCGCGAGGAAGACTGCGGCGGAGATCAGTCCCTGGCGCCAGCGCAGGGTGGGAGGCTCGTATTCGTCGAGCACGGCGAAGCCGCTGCCGCGCCGGATCGAGTCGACCCGGTCGGCTTTGCCCTGGACGAGGAGAAGAAGCAGCCCAATGTCTCGGTCGAGATGCAGGTGATCGACCTGGAGACCGGCAAGCCCACGCTGGACAAGCCCTTTACAGGAGGGGCCAAGGAGGTGACCGAGGAGATCAAGAAGGTCCTGCCCAT
>CAYMMC010000022.1:0-15805 GCA_964391125.1 uncultured Akkermansia sp. | reverse complement strand
CCGGACAACGGTGCCCTGGGAGAGGGCGGGGGGCCAGCCGTTGGTGAAGTGCTCGCCCTGGAAGGTGGGCAGGCCGTTCGGGTGCGAGAGCACCATGTAGGCGGGCAGCTCCTCGGTCTCGCTGCCGAGCCCGTAGGTGAGCCACGAGCCGAGGGCGGGGTTGCCCGCGGTGACGCGGCCCGAGTTGATCGCGTAGAGGCCCTGGGCGTGGTTGCTGACGCCCGAGACCATGGAGCGGATCAGGCAGATGTCGTCGGCGACCTTGCCGAGATGGGGCAGCAGTTCGCTCAGCTCCATGCCGCATTCGCCGTGCTTGGAGAACTGCCAGGGCGAGCCGAAGACCTTCGAGGAGGCCTGGGCGAGGTTGTCGTATTTGATCTCGCCGGGGAAGTTCTTCCCGTCGTACTTCGTCAGCATGGGCTTGGGATCGAAGAGATCCATCTGCGAGGGGCCGCCCATCATGAAGAGGGAGATCATCGCCTTGGCCTGGCCGGGATAGTGCGATCGCTTCGGCAGGAGGTCGTAGTCGCCTTCGGGACCGATGTCGGGCCTCACCGGCGAGGCGAGGAGGCCGTCCTTCCTCAGCAGGGTGGCGAGGGCGAGGCCGCCGAGGCCGAAGCCGTTCGCTTGGATGAAGTGGCGGCGCGAGCAGAGACGGGAGGGAAAATTCATTGGACGTAGAGGAATCGGTTGGAGCTGTAGAGCACCTGACAAAGGCTGGCGAGGGCCTCGCGAGCGGGGTCGGGCGGCGCCGGGGCGGCGGCTTTGGGATCCTTCGGCTTGGGCGCGGGGTTGGCGGCGTGGTAGGCCGCCAGGGTCTCGGTCTGCTCCCGCAGGAAGGCGAGGGAGCGCTCGACCTCGGACTCGGCCGGGGACTTGCCGAAGAGCAGCATCCAGGCGTGGCGCAGGCGCTTCCGCTCGTCGTCGGGGACTTCCTCGTGGAGGCGGTCGGCGAGGCGGCGGGAGCTGTCGAGGACGAAGGTGTCGTTCATCAGCAGCAGGGACTGCGGGGCGACCGTGGTCTGGCTGCGCATTTCGCAATGGGGCGTCATGGCGGGGGCGTCGAAGGTGTCGAGCACGGTCACGGGGCGGCTGCGGCGGACCTCGATGTAGACGGAGCGGCGGAAATCCTGGTCGCCGCCGGGCTCGACGGCGGCCTTGGTGATGGTGCCCTTGTCGATGCCGGTGACGATCCGGCCGGCCGGGTCGCGGGCGATGGTGCTGGGGGGGCCGAAGGGCTGGTCGACGAGGGCGCCGGCGGCGGCGAGGATGGAGTCGCGCATGGCCTCGGCTTCGACGCGGCGCAGCTTGTGGCGGGCGAGGAGCCGGTTGTCGGGGTCGGCCTCGACAGAACGGGGATTGTCCGAGGACTGCCGGTAGGCGCGACTCAGGAGCATGGAGCGGTGGAGCGGCTTCAGCCTCCAGCCGCCCTTGACGAATTCGTCGGCGAGCCAGTCGAGCAGTTCGGGGTGGGAGGCCGCCTCGCCGGCGAGGCCGAAGTCGCCCGGCGTGGCGACGATGCCGCGGCCGAAATGGTGCATCCAGAAGCGGTTCACGAGGACGCGGGCGACGAGGGGATGCTTGCCACTGGTGAGCCAGTTCGCGTAGGCGAGGCGGCGTCCGCTCGAGCCGGAGGGAAGCTCGACGGGCTGGAAAGGCTCGATCTCGGGCGTGGCGAGGATCGAAAGCTCTCCCGGCGTGACGGTGCGGGTGGGCTGCTCGTGGTCGCCGCGGTTGAAGAGCTTCGACTCGGGCACCTGGCCCTTCACTTCGACGAGGGCCATGGCGAAGCTCTGCGGCGGCTTCGTCTCGCGCAGCTTGGTGGCTTCGGCCTTCTTCGCGTCGACTTCATCCTGCTTCTTCTTGTCGTAGAGGTTCAGCGAGTAGAGCGCCAGGGCGGAGGGATACTTCTTGATCAGCGCCTCCTGCTCGGCGCTTCGGTCCTTTTTCGGGGTGGCCCGGGCGGCCCGGTAGGGCTCGCGATCGGCCTCGGGCAGCTTGAGGACCTCGACCTCGAAGATCTCGTCGAGGAACTTCTTGCTCATGGCCTGCGCCTCGGCGTCGATGGCGGCGGCGGCCTTCTCGATCTCGGCGGCCTTGGCGCGTTCCTCGGGGGTGTAGAGCGAATAGAGCCGCTGCGCCGGGGTGCGCCAGGCCTCCCAGTTGTAGGCCGGGTCGAAGATGGCGCGGAAGCTGAAGTAGTCCTCGTGAGAGATCGGGTCGTGACGGTGGTCGTGGCACTGGGCGCAGGCCAAGGTCAGGCCGAGCAGGGAGGAGCTGACGATCTTGAGCTGTTCGGCGATGACTTGGTTGCGGGCGAGCTTGGCGTCGTCGTTGGGGTCGCCGGTGCCGTCCGGGGCCATGCGGAGGAAGCCGGTCGCGATCAGTTGGTCCAGCTTCTTCGGATCGAGCACGGCGGCCTGGTAGTCGGCGTGGGTCGCGCCGGCGAGCTCGTCGCCCGCGAGCTGCTCGCGGATGAACTCGTCCCAGGGCTTGTCGTCGTTGAAGGCGCGGATCACGTAGTCCCGGTAGCGCCAGGCGTGCGGGCGCACCGAGTCGGCCTCGGCGTAGCCGTTCGAGTCGGCGTAGCCGGCGATGTCGAGCCAGTGGCGGCCCCAGCGCTCGCCGTAGGCGGGAGAGGCGAGGAGGCGGTCCACCGCCTTTTCGTAGGCGTCCGGAGCGGGATCGGCGACGAAGGCCTCGACCTCCGCCGGCGTGGGAAGCAGTCCGGTGAGATCGAGGGTGATCCGCCGGAGGAGGGTGGCGCGGTCCGCCTCGGGCGCGAAATCGAGCCCCTCCTCGCGCATCGCGACGGCCAGGAAGGCGTCGATGGGCGCGTCCGCGCCTTCGACCGCGGGCACCTCGGGGCGCTGCACCGGCTGGAAAGACCAATGCGAGCGCTCCTCCTCGGTGATGAGGGGGCCGTTCCCCAGCGTTTCCGGCTCGGGACGGGCGGTCTTGGCCCCCTGGGCGATCCATTGCCGGATCACGTCGAGCTGATCGGACGGGACGGTGTGCCCCTTCTTCGGCATTTCCCCGCGCTCGATGATGGCGACGAGCTCGCTCGCCTCGGGCTTGCCGGGGACGAGCAGGGTCGCGCCGCTGTCGAGGGGCACGTCCATGAAGCGGCGCAGGCGGAGGTCGACCCCGCCCTTCGGCTTCTCCTCTTCGCCGTGGCAAAGCGTGCAGTGGGCCTTGAGGAGGGGACGCACGTCCTTCTCGAAGGTCAGGGCCGGCTCCTCTCCGCCGGCGGCGCTGGCGATGGCGACGAAGCCGACCAAACCGATTCGTTTCATCTCTGGAAGATGCCTCATCGGCGAGGCGCGGCAAGCCCGCGTTTGCGGAAGGTTGCGGCGCGAAATCGGGCCGTGCCGCCGATCCGGGGTCTCTCGGGAGGTCTTCACTGGGCCACGAATTTCGTCAGCAGGCCCTTCTCCCGGGCCGTCTTCATCACGCGGACGAAAAGCCACCCGGCGGCGGCGAGGTAGAGGGCGTTCAGCCCCGTGGCCATGCCGAGCTCGCTCCAGGAGACGACGCCGTCCTTGAGCCCGGTGCGCATGCCTTCGAAGATGTGCGAGCAGGGGATCGTCCGCGCGATCGCCTGGATCGCCGGCGGGAGCGAGTCGATGGGGTAGTAGACCGCCGCGAAGGGCTGGATGAAGAAGGGCACCGCCCAGGCCAGCGTCTCCGCCGCCGGGCCCCAGCGGACGATCAGCGCGGTGGAGATCATGCCCAGCGACCAGCCGAAGACGAGCAGGTTGAAGACGAAGGGCAGCAGCGCCCAGTTCAGCTCGAAGAGATTGAAGGAATAGAGGCCGATGGCGAGCAGGGCGAGCATCAGGGAGGTCACCCCCGCCCTGATCAGGCCGATGACGTAGGTCGCGGCGAGGTAGTCGGCGTTCGTCACCGGCGCGGAGAAGACGTTGAGCAGGTTGCGGGACCAGACGTCCTCGAGGAAATAGAGGGCCACGCCCTGCTGGGCGCGGAAGAGGATGTCCCAGAGGATCACCGATCCGATCAGGAAGGTGATCTGGTAGGGGAAGCCGTCGCCGGTGTGGTTCTGCAGGAACACGGTGAGGTAGCCCCAGACCAGCAGGTCCACCAGCGGCCAGAAGAACAGCTCGACGAGCCGCACCGGGGTGCGGGTGTAGAGGAAGAGGTTGCGCAGCACGAGCGCGTGGACGGTGGAGAGGGTCATGTCGTCGCGTCGGTTCCGGGGCTCTCGCCGCCCGCCTCGATCTCCCCGCCGCGGGCGACGCGGATGAAGAGCGACTCGAGGGAGGGCTCGTTGAAATGGTCGAGGATCTCCGCCGCCGTGCCGGTGGCGAGGATCCGCCCCCGGTGCATGAAGACGACGCGGTCGCAGACTTCCTCGACGTCCCGCATGTTGTGGGAGGTGTAGAGGATGCTGGTGCCGTCCTCCTCGCGGATGCGTTTGGTCACGGTGCGCACCTTGTCGGCGATGTCGGGGTCGAGGCTGGCGGTGGGCTCGTCGAGAAGGAGCAGCTCGGGCTTGTTGAGGAGCGCCTTGCAAAGGTTGAGCCGGGTCGATTCGCCGGCGGAGAGATGGCCGGAGACGCGGTTCTTCAGGTGGCGGATCTCCAGCAGCTCCAGCACCTCGTCGATGCGGCGCTTCAGGTCGGGGACGCGGTAGATCCTGCCGAAGACGGCGAGGTTCTGCCAGACGCGCAGGTTGCCGGGAAGCTGCGTGTAGGTGCTGCAGAAGTTCATGCGGCGGAGGATCGCGATGCGCTCCCGGGCGAGGTCCTTCCCGAAGACGCGGACCGTCCCCGAGGTCGGGGTGACGATGCCGAGGAGGATGTTGATCACCGTCGTCTTGCCGGCCCCGTTGGCCCCGAGCAGGCCCAGGATCTCGCCGCGCCGCAGCTCGAAGGAGACGCCGTCCACGGGCCGGACGGAGCCGAAATCCTTCACCAGGTCGGTCGCTTCGAGAACGGGGGCGGACATGCGAGCCGAGACCGTGGACGCGGGAGTCGGCCCGGTCAACCGGCGAGATGGGAAGCCCCCGGGGCCCCGTTCCGCGCGCCATGCCGCCAGGCCCGGAAGCAGGCGACGAAGCCGGTCGCGAAGTCGCCGGGGCGCTCCTCGATCCAGCGCTCGACCAGCTCGGGCGCGAACCAGCGGCCGCTGTCCACCTCCTGGCCATGGATGCGGATCCTGCCGCCGGCTTCGCCGAGGAAGACCTCGACGAACTCGAGATCGGTGGCCTCGGACGCGGGCAGGCGGGCGACCCTGACCAGTTCGCCCTTCGGCTTCGTCCAGATCTCCTCCCACAGTTCGCGGGCGGCGCAGGCGGCGTAGCTCTCGCCGGGGTCGACGTGGCCGGAGGCGCTGCTGTCCCATTTCAACGGATGGCTGTCCTTGAGGTGGGAGCGGCGCTGCAGGTAGATCTCGCCGGCCCGGTTCCGCACGAAGACGTGGACGGCGCGGTGGAGGTGGCCTTCCGAGTGGATCTCGTGGCGGGGCAAGGTCGCGACGACCCGGTCGTCCCCGTCCACCGCGTCGAGCGGCTCGGACGCCGAGGGCGGCAGCAGGCTGCAGGGGTGCGGATCGAGGCGGTTGGAGAGATCGACCCATTGCTCGAGCGACAGCTCCTCGGCGCGGGCGCTCGCCTTCAGACCCATCGCGCCGAAGACGTCGCCGGCCCGCTCCGGGCCGAGCTGGAGGTTGTTGTGGAGCTGCTTGCGGCGCTGGGAGAACCCGCGCTTCACGGTTTCCCGGAAGACCTCGGGCGAATGCGGCGCCAGGACGCCGGGCGGGAGCGGATCGAAGCGGACGATGGTCGAGTCCACGGCGGGCCGCGGATGGAAGAGCTCGGGCCCCACCGTGCGCAGGTTCGCGATGCGCCAGCGCTCCCGCAGCATCAGGGTGAGCACGCCGTAGTCCTTGCTGCGCGGTTCCGCGACGAAGCGGTCGGCGACTTCCTTCTGCACCATGACGACCGCCTCCGTCACCGGACTGGGGGCGTCGAGAAAGCGCTCCAGGATGGCGTTGCCGACCGAGTAGGGCAGATTGCCGATGAACTTCACGCCGCCTTCGAGAAAGAGGGGGCGCACGTCGTATTCCGTGGCGTCGGCATGGACGACCTCGACGCCGAGGGGGCCGTAGCGCTCCGCGAGGAACTCCGCGAGCCGCCCGTCGGCCTCGACGAGGACGAGGCGCCGGCATTTCCCGGCGAGGTGCTCGGTCAGGGCGCCGAAGCCGGGACCGACTTCGACGACGCAGTCGTCCGGCCCCACCCGCAGCTGCGAGGCGATCCACTGGGAGAGAGCCGTGTCCACGAGGAAGCTCTGGCCCAGCTTGCGGCTGGGATCGAGATCGAGGCGCTTCAGATGTCCTTGGAGTTCGGAGAGATTCACCGCGCCAAGATGCGGGCATCCCGCCCGAAATCAACGCCTCCGCCGGACGGGTGCCTTTCCCCTCACCATCCCGCCAGGGCCAGGGCGGCGAAGGCGACCAGCACCACCACCGCGACGATCCACCAGAAGCGCTCCTTCGGCGTCATCCGCGCGAGCCAGCCATCGCGCCCCGACGGGCCGCCGAACTCGCGGCGGACGAAGTCGTCGTAGTCGAAGTCGTCTTCGCCGAGATCGAGACCGTCGTAGGTCTCCGGGGCGATCCAGCCGTCCTCGTCCCGGCGCGCCCCGCAGGGGCAGGACCGGGCGTTGGGCGAGACCGTCGCTCCGCAGGAGGGGCAGCGGAAATCGGTCGGGGTCCGTTTCATCCCGTTCAGGATAGGCGAGACCGGGGCACTTGGCGAGCGCCAAGGCGCTCCCGGGTGGGGAACGAACAGTTGACCGCCCCGCCGAAGGGGAAGAGCATTCGCCATGAACGGCATTCCGAAGAAACGGCATGGCGGGCGGCGGCGGCGCGGACATCGCTCGCGGACGGGATTCGGAGAAGTCGCCGCGACCCTGGTCCTGCTCGCCGCCGCGCCCCTCCCGGGCGCCACGGTCGACGACGTCCTCGCCAAGGTCGAGGAGATCGCGGACGAGGCGGGGCTGCGCACGGCGCTGGTCGGCTTCTGCCTCGTCGATCTCGAGGCCGCCCCCGACTCCGCCGCCGGCTACCGCATGGACGCCGCCCTGGTCCCGGCCTCGACCATGAAGGCCGTCACCACGGCGACGGCCAACGAGCTGCTGGGACCGGACCATCGCTTCGAGACCGAGCTGCAGATCACCGGGGCGCTCGGCGAGGACGGCGTCCTCGCCGGTGACGTCGTCGTCCGCGGAGGCGGAGACCCGACCCTCGCGGAGACGGACCTCTCCCCCACCTTCGCGACGTGGAAGGCGGCCCTGCTGGAGGCGGGGGTGAAAAAGATCGAGGGCTCCGTCGTCGGCGACGCCTCGGTCTTCGGCAGCGCCCTGACCCCGGACACCTGGCAGTGGAACGACATGGGCAACTACTACGGCGCCGGAGCCTGCGGCCTGACCGTGCACCGGAATCTCTTCCACGCCACCTTCCGCACGCCGGCGGCGGGGGCGAGGGCGCCGCTCTCGGGGACGAACCCGAAGCTGCCGGGGCACGAATTCCACAACGAGATGCGGGTCGGCGCGGCGGGCTCGGGCGACCAGGGCTACGTCTACGGCGACCCCTACGGCACGCTGATCACCTTCCGGGGCACCGTCCCGGCGGGGCGGGGCTCCTTCACCATCAAGGGGGCCTTGCCGGACCCGGCCTTCTTCTGCGCCCGCACCTTCTCCGAATACCTCGACGCGAACGGCCTCCCCGTCGCGGGCGAACCGAGCACCGACCGGCGCCTCGCCATGGCCGGCAAGGAGATCGGGGCGAGGCGCAGAATCTTCGGACAGACTTCGGAGCCGCTTTCCTCCATCCTCCGGACGACGAACCACCGCTCCGACAACCTTCGCGCCGAATGCCTCCACCGCGCCATCGGGCTGAAGGCGAAGGGCCAAGGGACCACCGCCGCGGCGGCGGAGGCGGTGCGGGCGCACTGGGCGGGCAAGGGGATCGACATGACCGGCTTCTTCATGGGCGACGGATGCGGCCTGTCGCGGGCGAACACGGTCACGCCCCGGCAGATGGCCCTGATCCTCCGCGAGGCCTCGAAGGGGGAGCATTTCGCGGTCTTCCGCGACTCCCTCCCCGTGGCGGGCCGCTCCGGCACTCTGAAAAGCATCGGCGGGGGCAGCGCCGCCGAGGGCCGCGTCCGCGCCAAGAGCGGCACCATGAGCCGCATCCGCAACTACGCGGGCTACATCGACGTCCGCTCCGGGAAGCGCTACGCCTTCGCTCTCTTCGTCACGAACTACAGCGGCGACCTCGCCGGCGTGAAGGCGAAGATCGTGCGCGTCTGGAGCACCATGGCGGGGCTGTGAACCGCACCGCGAACCAGGCCGAACCCTCTCCCCATGCCCAGCTACCTCACCATCCTCTCCGCGATCCTGCCGGTCTTCCTCGTCATCGCGACCGGCTTCCTCTTCCACCGGCGCGGCTGGCTCAGCGAAGAGACCGAGACGGGGATGATGAAGCTGGCGATGAACCTGCTCATCCCCTGCCTCGTCCTTTCGCTGGTGCCGGGCAATCCCGCCCTGGAGCGGCTCTCGACCACGGCCTGGACCATCGGCCTGGGCTTTCTCTTCGTGCTGGGCGGCTTCCTCGTGTCGTGGCTCGTCGCCCTCGCCTGCGGCATGCGGACCGGCAGCGGGCTGCGCACCTTCGCGATCAGCGCCGGGATCCAGAAC
Source organism: uncultured Akkermansia sp. (assembly GCA_964391125.1). Classification (GTDB taxonomy): domain Bacteria; phylum Verrucomicrobiota; class Verrucomicrobiia; order Verrucomicrobiales; family DEV007; genus Arctic95D-9. The sequence continues at coordinate 7,079 of CAYMMC010000022.1, read as the reverse complement.
TACGGCTTCATCGCCCTGCCGATCCTGATCGATCTGTTTCCCGGCAACGCCGGGCCCTCCGGGCTCGCCTTCGTCTACGGGATCGGGGTGGAGCTGGCGATGTGGACGGCGGGGCTCGCCATCCTCACGGGCAAGGCGGGGCTGCGCGCCCTCCTCAACGGCCCGTTCCTCTCCGTGATCGCCGCCCTCGTGCTGAACTACACCGGCGCCCATCGCTTCGTGCCCGGGCTGGTCCACACCTCGATGGACATGCTGGGGCGCTGCGCCGTGCCGATGTCGGTCTTCATGATCGGCGCCACGATGGGGCGCTTCTTCCGGGAGGGCATCTTCGCCGACGCCCTGCGCGTCGGCGTCGCCGGCACCGTCTCCCGCCTGGGGCTCCACGCCGCGCTCATCCTCGCGGCGGCCCTGCTGCTGCCCCTGCCCGAGGACCTGCGCCGCCTGCTCGTGGTGCAGGCGGCCATGCCGGCGGCGGTCTTCCCCATCGTCCTCGCCCGCCTCTTCGGAGGGCGGCCGCAGGTGGCGATCCAAGTGGTCATGGTCACCTCCCTCGTCAGCCTCGTCACCGCCCCCTTCGTCATCGCCTGGGGCTTGGGGCGGATCGGGTTCGGATGAGCGGGGAAAAACACGAGGGGGCAGCGAGATCCGGACCTTCGCGAACCGCCTGCTTCGGAAGCCTGCCGGAATCTTTCGGATTCAGGCGCCATTGCCACGCGCCGCCTTCCGCCTCGGGCGTTTCTCACCGAGCGTCTCCGGTCTCCAACGCCCGTCCCACCGCCTCCAGGAAGCGCTCCGCCGCCGCCGCCAGCGGTCCCGGCATCCTCGCCCCGGCGGCGAGGGTGTGGCCGCCCCCGCCGAACTGGGAGCAGATCGCCCCGACGCCGTAGCGCTCCTCCTTGGCGCGGCTGCTGACGCGGATTTTGCCGTCCGGCAGCTCCTCGAAGAAGACGGCGACCTGCACGCTGTCGATGGCGCGGATCACGTCGATGACGCCTTCGGTGTCGCCGGGCCGAAGGTCCAGTTCGCGCGTCGTCGCGATCGGGAGCCTCACGCTGGCGCAGCGACCGGCGAAGTCGAGGCGAAGGTCGTGGAGGAGCCGCCTGAGAGCCTGGACGCGCCGCTCGGGATAGTTCTCGTAGAGCATTCGGTTGACCCTGCCGACGTCGACGCCCAGCTCGAGGATCTCTCCGGCGATGCGCATGGTCTCCGCCGTCGTGGAGGGATAGCGGAAGCTGCCGGTGTCGGTCGAGATGGCGGCGAGCAGATTCTCTCCGGTGGCGGCATCGAGAGGCCAACCGGCCTCGCGGGCGAGCTGGAAGACGAGCTGTCCGGTCGCGGGCGAGACGGGATCGACGTGGACGAGGTCGCCGAAGCGGGTGTTGCTGACGTGGTGGTCGAGATTGACGACGGTCGGGACGGCGGCGGCCATCTCCCAGACGGCGGCGTCGAGGCGGTCCGCCCCGGCCGAGTCGAGCACGAGGAAGACGTCAGCCGTCGAGCGTCCCGAGGGCGGGACGACGCGCTCGCTGCCGGGGAGGAAGGCGAGCGACTCGGGAACGGGATCGCGGTTGACGACGACGACGCCCTTGCCCAGCTCCTCCAGGATCCTGCCCATGGCCAGGGACGATCCGATGGCGTCGCCGTCGGGACGGTCGTGGCTGGCGACGAGAACCGAATCCGCCGCCTCCAGGCGCCTTTGGATATCTGATAGGGTCGCGTCCACTGGGGAAGGGGGTCGGATGCGGTCCTGGCCGCGAAGAGAACCAAAGGACAAGGGGGCCGGTTTCGCGTCTGCGCCGATTTCGGGCCGTCTCCCCTGCCCCGCTCAGAGCTTGTCGGTCAGGCCGTCGGGATCGTCGGGAAGATCGATCTCGCCGATTTCGTCGAGCAGGTTGAGTATGCGCACGCCGCGCTCGATGGAATCGTCGATCTTGAAGTGCAGATGCGGGGTGTTCCTGAGGACGACGCGCTTCATCACCGTCGCCTGGATGAAGCCGCGCCGCCCGTTCAGCCTGTTGACGACGGCGCGGGCCTGTTCGGGCGTGCCGATGACGCCGACGTGGACGCTGGCGTCCTTCAGGTCGACGGCGGTCTCGACGCCGTGGATGGTCACGAGCACGTCGGGGAACTCGAAGCCCTTCTCGATGCAGGCGCTGATCTCGCGCTTGAGCAGTTCGTTGATGCGGTCGAGGCGCTGGCTCATGGTGGCGACGGGAAAAGGGGCGCAGCCGGGGTCGGGATGCGCGGTCGAGGGGGGGAGGCGGAGGCTCACAGCGTCTGCTCGAGCTTCTCCAGCTCGTAGCACTCGATGATGTCGCCCTCCATGTAGTCGTTGAAGCGACCGAGCTTGATGCCGCACTCGAGGCCGACCTTCACCTCCTTCACGTCGTCCTTGAAGCGGCGCAGGGTGGAGAAGCCGCCGTCGTAGATGGGGACGCCGTCCCGGAGGACGCGGGCCCGGGCGCGGCGGACGATGCGCCCGTCCGTCACGGTGCAGCCGCCGACCTTGCCGGAGGAGAGCTTGAAGACCTGGAGCACCTTGGCGTGGCCGACGACCTTCTCGCGGGTCTCGGGCTCGAGCATGCCGAGCATGGCCTCCTTCACCTGGTCGAGCAGTTCGTAGATGATGGAGAAGAGCTTCACCTGGACCCCCTCGCGCTTGACCACGGGCTGGGCCTTGGCCTCGACCTTGGTGTTGAAGCCGAGGAGGATGGCGTCGGAGGCGCTGGCGAGGAGGACGTCGGCCTCGGTGATGGGGCCGACGCTCTGGCGCAGGATCTCGGCGGAGATCTTGTCGGACTCGATCTCGGAAAGGGATTTCTCGATGGCTTGGAGGGAACCCTGGGCGTCGGCCTTGAGAATGAGGCGGAGGCAAGCCTTCTTCCCTTGCTCGATGTTGCTGAAGAGCGTCTCCAAGGCGGAGCGCTGCGAGACGGGCGCGAGCTTGGTCTGGCGCTGCTGCTCGAGGCGCTCGTCGCTGAGCTTCTTCGCCTTGCGCTCGTTCTCCAGCTCGATCAACTCGTCGCCGACGTTGGGAACGGCGGAGTATCCGACGATCTCGACGGGGGTCGAGGGGCCGACCGACGGAGTCCGCTTGCCCCGGTCGTCGATGAGCGCCTTCACCTTGCCCCAGACGACGCCGCAGATGAAGGCGTCGCCCACGTCGAGGGTCCCGCTCTGGACGAGCACGGTGGCGGTGGGCCCCTTCCCCGCCTCGGTGCGGGCCTCGATCACGATGCCGCGGGCGGGGCCGCTGGGGTTGGCCTTCAGCTCCAGCACCTCGGCCTGGAGGTGGATCATCTCGAACAGGGTGTCGAGCCCCTGGCCGGTCTTCGCGGAGACCTCGACGCAGATGGTGGTGCCGCCGTAGTCCTCGGGGGTGAGTCCGATGTCCTGGAGCTGGCCCTTCACCCGGTGGATGTCGGCGCGGTCGAGGTCGCACTTGTTGATCGCGACGATGATGGTGACGCCGGCCGCCTTGCAGTGGTCGATGGCCTCCAGCGTCGTCGGCATGAGACCGTCGTCCGCCGCGACGACGAGGACGACGATGTCGGTGACGTTCGCGCCCCGCGCCCGCATCTCGGAGAAGGCGGCGTGGCCGGGAGTGTCGATGAAGGTGACGACGCTCCCCCCGCGCTCGACCTGGTAGGCCCCGATGTGCTGCGTGATGCCGCCGGCCTCGCCGGGGGCGACCCGCGAGCCCCGGAAGGCGTCGAGAAGCGAGGTCTTGCCGTGGTCGACGTGGCCCATGAAGGTCACGACGGGCGGGCGGAGCTGCAGCTCGTCCTCCTCGAGCTCCTCCAGCACGGGGGCCTCGGGCCCCTCGATGACCTCCTCGGTCTTGTGGACGCCGGCGCCCTTTTCGCGGCGCTCCTTCTCGAAGACGAAGCCGTGCTTCTCGCAGACCTTCGCGGCGATGTCGGGCTCGATCGCCTGGGTCAAGGTGGGGAAGATCTCCATCTCCATGAGATCCTGCATCAGGATCACGGGCTTCAGCTCCATCACGGCGGCGAGCTCCTTGATGATGATGGGGGGCTTGAAGTGGATGATCTTCTTGTCGCCCACGACCTCGACGGACTTGTCGGGCGCCTCCCCGCCCTCCTCGTTCTCGCCCTCGTCGGCGGGGGCGGCGTTGGCGCTCTCCTCCGCCGCGGCCCGGTTCTGGGCCTTGGCCTCGGCCAGAGGGGCGAGCGGATCCGCCGACGATCCCAGGTGGCCATATAGCGAACCCTGTCCGGAGGCGGGAACGACCATCCTGCCCTTGCGCGCGCCTTTCCGCTCCTCCTTTTCAAAGAGGTTCAGGGCCTCCGCCTTTTGCTCGTCTAGGGATTTGACGTCGGAATCCGTGGTATCCGGGGCGGCTTTGGCAGTGCTGTGTTTGCGGGGAGGCATGAATGGCGTCGGTCGGGATGGCGGGCGAAGGTCCTGCTTGCGGGAGGGTTACTGTGGAGGCGGGGAATGCGTTGTCAATTCGAGAAGGCCGATCCGCTCGGCCGGGCGGGGCGGGCCTACTCGGCCGACGCGGTCTCGGGCGACGGGGGAACTTCCTCCGCCGGGGCTTCGGGGGCTTCCTCCCCGTCGTCCGCGGGCGGAGCCCCGTCCGCGTCGCCGCCCGTCGCGGCGACGGCCCGGTTCCGGATCTCGCGGGCCTCCTCGACGGAGATGCCGAGGATGTCGGCGATGTCGATCTCGTCGGCGCCGTGGACGAGCATGTCGAGGCTGTTGTAGCCCTTCCGCACGAGCTGTTCGGCCGACCCGCCCTCGATTCCGAGGACCTCGACGAGCGCGGCGGCGGCGCTGGCGACCTGGGCCTCGAAGGCCTCGTGGGCCGACTCGTCCTTCTGCACCTGCACCTCCCAGCCGATGAGGCGGGCGGTGAGGCGGGCGTTCTGGCCGCGGCGTCCGATCGCCTTGGAGAGCTCCTCCTCCTCGACCTTCACGAGGATGGACTTGTTGGCCTCGTCGATGGTGATGGACTTGATCTCGGCGGGCTTCAGCGCCTCGGTCACCAGGGCGCGCACGTCGTCGCTCCACTTGATGATGTCCACCTTCTCGTTGTTCAGCTCGCGGACGATGTTCTTGACCCGGGCGCCCTTCATCCCGACGCAGGCGCCGACCGGGTCGACCTTCTCGTCGGCGCTGTAGACCGCGACCTTGGTCCGGTAGCCCGCCTCGCGGGCGAGGGAGCGGATCTCGACGGTGCGGTCGGCGATCTCGCTGACCTCGGATTCGAAAAGCCGGCGCACGAAGTTCGGATGGCTGCGGGAGAGAAGGATCTCGGGCCCGCGCGATCCGTTCTCCACCGCGACGACGTAGGCCCGGAGACGGTCGCCCACGTTGTATTCCTCGGTCGAGACCCGCTCGCGCTGGTGCATCACCCCCTCGAACTTGCCGAGGTCGATGAAGACGTCGCCGCGCTCGAAGCGCCGCACCGTGCCGCTGACGATGTCGCCGGCGCGGTCCTTGAACTCGTCGTAGATCATCTCCTTCTCCGCCTGGCGGAGGCGCTGCATCATCGTCTGCTTCGCCGTCTGCGCGGCGATGCGCCCGAAGTTCGAGGGAGTGATGTCGACCTCCAGCTCCTCGCCCACGTCGATGCCGGGGCGGATGCGGCGGGCGGTGAAGATGTCGATCTCCTCGTAGGGGTTGGCGACGCGGTCGCGCACGAGGAGCGTGGCATAGGCGCGAATGTCGCCCTTGTCGGGGTCGATCTTGATCCGCATCTCCCGAGCCGGTCCGATGCTCTTGCGCGAGGCCGAGAGCAGAGCGGTTTCCAGCGCCTCGATCATCGTGTCGCGCTTGATTCCCTTCTCCTTCTCGTAATACTCGAAAAGTGCCAATAGTTCGTGTGTCATTTTCTCCAGCTGCTCCTCCGATGATGAGACAAAAAAAAGCGGGACAAGCCCACTTCACCCAAACCGAGCGCGAACGCCCGGCGCCTCAAGATTGCAGGGTCGCGAAGTTACTCGCATCCCGCCGCATAGGCAACACGGATTTCCTTGCAAATCAAGTCGGGATTCGTTGAAATTCGCGCCCTTGCGCCAGCCCTCCCCATGCCGCCACCGCCTCCGAAAGTCGTCAGCTTCGACGCCGCCGGGACTCTCGTCCACCTCGCCGAGCCGGTCGGCGACACCTATGCCCGGGTCGCCGCAGCCCACGGGATCGAGGCCGCGCCGGCCTCCGTCGCCCGGGCCTTCGCCTCCGTTTGGCGGCGCACGCCCGCGCCCTTCTCCGACGGCTCGCCCCCCGATTCCGACGAGCGCTCCTGGTGGCGGAGGCTCGTCCGCGAGGTGTTTGTCGAGGCCGGATGCCCCGTCGAGGACGAGGCCCGCTACGCCCGGCTCTTCGACGACCTCTATCGGCGCTACGAGGAGCCGGGGGCCTGGATCGCCGCGCCCGACGCCCGCGCAGTCCTCGCGCGAGTCTCCCGAAGCCGTCCCTGCGTCGTCCTCTCGAACTTCGACGCCCGCCTCCGCCGCATACTCCGCGACCTCGGCCTGGCCAACTATTTCGAAGCGCTCTTCCTCTCCTGCGAACAAGGCCTCTCCAAACCCGACCCCCGGCTCTTTCTCCGCGTCGCCGAGGCCTTCGGCGTCGCCCCCTCCGAGATCCTCCACGTCGGAGACGATCCGGTCTGCGACTGGGCAGGCGCGGAGCGCGCCGGGCTCCGCCATTTCAGGGTTGGTCCGGGGCAGCGCGGATTGCGGGAATTGCCGGAGGAACTTTCGCTTGCGTGACCCCTGGGCTCGGTTAGAATTCGCCCCCCGCCCGGAGCGCACTTCGCGCCTCGGTCCCGACGGAAAGGTAGCTCAGTCGGTAGAGCAGTTGGCTTTTAACCAATTGGTCCTGGGTTCGAGTCCCAGCCTTTCCACTCCCCCGCAACGGCCTAATCGCCAATCCCTGACGCCAAATCCGGCGGAGGGAACGAAATTGGAAAAGAAGGGGAATCGGGGGAAATCGGTGGGAATCTACTACTGTTTCGACTTTCGAGCCACTACTGCGACCTGCTGGGGGGGGGGGGGCGCCGGTCTTCCCGCCTCCGCAGCATCGCCGGCGGGCGCAGTCAATCCGCTCGGACT
>CAYMMC010000021.1:0-15831 GCA_964391125.1 uncultured Akkermansia sp. | reverse complement strand
GCGCCGGGGACTCCGCCGCCGCCGCGCCACTCGCCGGCGCCACGGTCCTCCTCGTCGAGGACGAAACGGCGGTGCGCCGCCTCGCCCGCAAGCTGCTCGAGGTGCTCGGCTGCTCCGTCGTCGAAGCGAGCTCGGGACGCGAGGCCCTCGACCTCTGGCCGGAGGTCCGGGACCGCGTCTCCCTCGTCTTGACGGACGTCGTCATGCCCGAAGGAGTTTCCGGCTGGGAGCTCGCCCGGGAGTTGCACCACCGCCATCCCGGCATCGGGATCCTTCTCACCAGCGGACAAGGCGCCCGGCCCGAGGAGAACGGCCTGGGCGGCATTCCCCAAATCGACTTCCTCCAGAAGCCCTATCCGATGAGCCAGCTCAAGACTTCGCTTGCCAAGCTGGCCGCGACGGTCGCGGCAAGCCCGTAGCGTGGCGCTCATCTTCCCGACCTACTCCCGCGGGGACTTCGTCGCCGGGCGGAACCCGATCCCCACCAGGACCGCCGCGAGAAGAAGCCCGTAGAGGACCATGCCCTGCGCCCCCAGCCCGTAGCGGAAGCAGAGCCAGGTCGAGCCGCCGAAATAATGCCCCAGCACGAGGGCGAAGAGCAGAGTCAGGCCCAGCCGCCAGGGAAGGATCGACACCAGCAGGACGCTGCCGGCGAGATAGACCGCGTCCACCAGCATGGCGACGGGATAGCCTCGGGACATGACCCAATGGAACAGCCGGTTCCCCTCGTGCACCGTGGCGGGATCGCTCCAGTAGCTGGCCGGCTGGCCCGCGAAGGTGGCGGCCATGTCGAAGAGGATCACTCCGGCCATGACCCAGCGCAACCGCCGGACGAGACCGCGAACATCGACTTCGGCGGTGGGTGGGCGCGAATGATTCATCGGTCGGGAAGGATTTGGAGCTTCGTCGGCTACCCATTGTCTGCGGCATCGTCGGAATGCCTCCTGGGCGGCGGGTCCTCGTCGGCGACGGGAGGATGGTGGGGCGCCGGATGCGTGGCGCGGGAGGCATCGGAGATGAACCGGGACAAGCCCTTGGTTTCGGATCTTTCGACCGCCGTCCTTCCTTTCGGCGCCCGTGGGGCCTACTTCCTCCGCAGCACGCGGATCTTGTGGGCCTCGCTGTCGCCGACGTAGATGCCGCCGTCGGCGTCGGCGAAGATTCCGTGGGGGCGGGCCATGGCGCATTGCAGCGGATCGCCGTCGCCGCCGTTGCCCTTCTTGCCGGTGCCGGCGATCAGCTCGATCTTGCCCGTCTTCGCGTCGATCATGCGGATGGAGTGGCTCTCGCAGTCGGCGAGCCAGACGTTGCCCTGCGCGTCGACGGCGATGCCCTTGGGGCCGCTCAGAGTGGCCTCCTTGGCCGGTCCGCCGTGGCCGGCGAAGCCGCTTTTGCCGGTGCCGGCGACGTGGTGGACGAGGCCTGCGCGGAGGTCGAGCTTGAAGACCTGGTTCCCCTCGCGGGTGGCGAGCCAGAGATTCCCCTCGCGGTCGAAGTCGAGGGAGCGGGGGCCCCGCAGCGGGGTGCCGGCGACGGGGGAGCCGTCGGGAGTGTCGCCGGGCTTGCCGGTGCCGGCGACGGTGTCGACCGTGCCGGTCTTCATGTCGATCTTGCGGATGACGTGGTTGCCGATGTCGCAGACGTAGAGGTCGCCCCCGGGGCCGAACTGGATGCTGTGGGGTTGTTTGAACCGGGCCTCCGTCGCCGGACCTCCGTCGCCGCTGTAGCCCGCCTCGCCCGTGCCGGCGACGGTGGTGAGGATCCCCGTCCTCATGTCGATCTTGCGGATGGCGTGGTTGACCATGTCGACGATGTAGAGGTCGCCCGCCGCGTCGAAGCGGATCTCGTGCGGCTTGTTGAAGGTGCCCTCCAGGGCGGGGCCGCCGTCGCCGGAGAATCCGACTTCGCCGGTGCCGGCGATGGTGGCGAGACGGCCGTCGGGCCCGATGCGCCGGATGCGCTGGCCGGTGTATTCGCAGAAGTAGAAGGCGCCGTCCGGTCCGCGCACGATGCCGAAGGGATTGTCGAGCTCGGCCTCCTTGGCGGGGCCGCCGTCGCCCGCGTGCCCCTGCTTGCCGGTGCCGGCGAGGGTCTCGATGGTCCACTCCGCGCCGCGGACGGCGGGGGCGGCGAGGCAGGCAAGGAGAAGGAGGACGAGGGGAAGGGCGGGGCGTGTCATGGTGGGTGGATTCTGATCGAGGAGCGTGGCGGAATCAACCGGGCGAAGGTTCGGGATCGCGTCCCCGCTGCGGGGGCGCGGCGGACGGGCGGGCGGGGCGGCGTCACTGCCCGTGCTCCGCCATCATCTCGGCCAGCGCCTCCACCATCTTGGTCGACGCCTCGGCCTCGAGGTAGCTGGAGCGCGCCCGCCAGGTTTCGTAGCCGCCGAGGGCGTGGTGCTCCGGCGTCGGCAGGTAGCCGTGGTAGGCGTTGGCGAGGGAGACGACGGTGCTGCCCGGATGGCGCCGCTTCAGCTCCAGTCCGATCTCGACGAAGACTTCGGCGGGCATCGCGGCGAGTCGGAAGCCGCCGATCCTCACCACCTGGAGCGGCGCCGAAACTTCGGCGGGAAATTCGGAGAGCAGCACGGTCTCCCGCGCGTAGACCTGCTCGAGGGTCTCCATGCGGGGCAGCAGTTTCGACTGCTGCATGGTCTCGCGGGCCTTGGCCACTTCCTCGGACGAGGGCAGCCGCACTCCCAGGGCCAGCTCGCGCTGCGCCGCGGCGAGCGGAACGTGGTCGTGCCAGTCCAGAGCGGCGTGGACCCGGGCGACCTCGTCGGCGACGTCTCCGGCGACGAGGCGGATCTGCCCGTAGGGGGGCTGCTTCCCGCGCTTTCCGAGGACGTCGACGTTGTTGATGTCGCCGCTGGCGCCGTTCGACATCATCCCGACGAAGGGCGGGTCTGCCTGGTCCGCCCCGATACGCCGCCCGATCTGTTCGGCGAAGACGCCGAAGTAGTCCGCCGAGATGTGCCCCGGCCCGGTGCCGCCGACGTAGTGGAGGGCGTAGTTCGCGTAGAGGGCGATGGGACGGCCCTCGACGCTGCGCACGGAGAGGAAGGGCACCTCGGGATCGGTCGGCCCGGCGGGCCCCTCGACGAGCGGATTGCCGACCCCGGGATTGGTGCGAACCCGGTCGGTCGCGACTCCGAGCGGCGTCGGCGGGATGCCGTCCTCCTTCATGAAGTAGCGGCGGTTGAAGACGTGCTGCGGCACTTGCCCGACGCCCCAGGCGACCTGCGCCGGCTCCAGGTTCTGGATCGCGCAGCGCACTGCGTCGGCGATGCGCCTCGCCACGAAGCGCTGGTAGAGCGGATCCGGGTCGCTCTGCCCCACCGCCTGCATGGTCCCGCAGGAATGGGAATGCGTCGCCGACATCAGCAGATGCGCGGCGGGCAGTCCGGTCGCTTCCGCCACCATCGCCTTGGCCTCGTCGAAGAGGTCGCGGCCGATCACGCAACTGTCGACGACGACGAGGGCGATCCGGACCTTTCCGTCGTCGAGGACCAGGCAGCGCGCCCGCTGCGGGTCGTGGACGTAGGCCGCCTCCCGGTCGTGGAAGCCGCCGTTCATGGAGGTGCCGAGCGGAGCGGTCACGTCGCCGGTCGCCGCCCCGGCCTGGAAGCGGGGCCTTTCGGGATCGGCGGCGGCCCCGAAGGGGACCAGGGCCAGCAGGAGGAAGGTGTGGAGAAGCCGTTTCATCGGGCCTGAGCAAAGCTCGGAAGAGGTTCTCCCGGCAATGGCCGATTCGCGTCCGGCCCGCGCGCCGCTCCGGGGGGCGCCCTACAGCCTGAGGTAGACTCGCTGCCGGTGCAGCCACCAGAGCAGCAGCCAGACCAGTCCGTAGGCGGCGAGCGCCATCAGCACGGCGTGGGCCTTCTCCGGCAGCCACAGGGAGGTCCCCTCGAACAGGGTCGAGGCGATGCTGCGGAAGGGCGTCATGAAGCGCGTCGAGATGAGGTAGGCCAGGATGGAGTTGCTCCCGATGATGATGAACAAGGCGGCCCATCCCCGCCAGCGCCGGATGTCCGCCAGCCAGTAGAAGAGGGCGAGCAGCATCCAGCTCAGGCCGCTGCACCAGAGCACGTAGCTGCTCGTCCAGCGGTTCTTGACGATGGGCAGCTGGAAGCCCCAGAGCCATCCCAGCAGGAGCAGGGCGGCCCCGCCGGCCAGCAGCAGGAGGACGGCCCGCTGCGGCGAGGGCGCGCGCTTGAGGACGTAGTAGGCGAAGACCCCGAGCATGGCGGTGGTGCCGCAGTTCCACATCGCCACGGGAAAGCCCCGGCCGATCTTGCTCTTCCAAGGCGCGTCCAGCGTCCCGATGGTGACGTCGTAGAGCCAGTCGCCGAAGATTCCGCCCTTGGTGAACTCGCCGGGCGTCCGTCCGGGAAAGGGGATGCCCATCTGCACCGCCCAGTAGGCCAGCAGGATGCCCGCGGTCGCGAGGATCTGGGTGCGGACGGAAGTGTAGAGCACGAGGCAGACGGCGATGAAATAGCCCAGGCCGAGCATCATCAGCACGCTGTAGGAGAGGGCCATCTTCGAGGGATCCCAACTCAGGAGATTGCCGTTGACCCACCATCCGAAGAAGATCATCCAGCCCAGCCGCACCAGCGCCTGGAGCAGGACCTTCCGCTTCGGGCCGCCCGCCTGGAGGCGCCGCTCCAGGGAAATGGCGACGGAGACGCCGATGCAGAAGAGGAAGAGCGGAAAGATGTAGTCGTAGAAGCGGAAGCCCTCCCACTCCACATGGGTGAACTGCTCGCCGAGGCGGGCCGCCCAACTGCCCTCCTCGGCGCCCCGGGTCAGCGCCCGGACGATCTGCTGCCCCCCCAGCAGCCAGAACATGGAGAAGCCCCGGAGGGCGTCCAACGAGACGAGGCGGGCGGCCGGCGGCGCCGGGGCGGCTGGCGGCGCGCCCGTCGTCTCCGGCGCATCCGATGCGTCGGGCGCGTCCGGTGTCTCGGAGGCGGCTTCAGTCGAGGGGGGATTCTCTGGCATGTGCCCTAGGATAGGCGAGGGCATGCAAAACGTTCGGCCCTCTTTGCGGGATGCGTGGCGGCCGTCCCGGCATGGACCGCGCGGGGCCGACGCGTCGGGGGCCGCGCAAGGGTCGGTCGCGCCACCGCGATGCGCGGCGTTTTCAAACGATCTTGCCGGAATGCCGGTCTCCTCCGGATCCGGCGCGATGGGTGGGCGGAGGCGAATGGCGGGGATGAAGGCATCTCGTCGACGAGACAAAGCGAAGCGGCGCAACCGCGCCTCTTGGTCGGCGGCGCATTCTCCGGCACGGTATGGGGTTGTGGAATCCGCCTCCGTCAGGAACCTCCTTTGCCTCGGCGTCCTCGCCTGGGCGACGCTCTGCTGCGTCCCCGCCCGGGCGGGCGAGGGGTCGGAGGAAACCCTCTGGTCCTTCCGACCGCTCCGCGAACAGGCCCTGCCCCCGGTGAGGGACGCGGCCTGGCCGAGGACGCGCCTCGACCACTTCGTTCTCGCCGAGCTGGAGAGGGCCGGCCTCTCCCCCGCGCCCGAGGCCGACGCCCGGACCCTGCGGCGGCGTCTCGCCTTCGACCTGACCGGACTGCCGCCGGAGGCCTCCGACGAGGACCTGGGGTGGTCCGCCCTCGTCGACCGGCATCTCGACTCCCCCCACTACGGCGAGCGCTGGGGGCGCCACTGGCTCGACCTGGCCCGCTACGCCGACGTCACCGAGTCGTGGAGCGACACGAAGAGCCCCTCCTGGCTCTACCGCGATTGGGTCGTCGCCGCCTTCAACCGCGACCTGCCCTACGACCGCTTCGTCGTGCAGCAACTGGCCAACGACCTCCTTCCCGGATCGCTGCCCGCCGACAACGCCGCCCTGGGCTTCCTCGGCATCGGACCGAGCTACTGGAAGGAGCTCAAGCTGCCTCCGGAGATCATCGGCGTGACCGTGGCCGAGGAATGGGAGGAGCGCATGGACGCCGTCGGCCGCACCTTTCTCGGGCTCACCCTCGGCTGCGCCCGCTGCCACGACCACAAGACCGATCCCGTCTCGGCGGAGGACTACTACGCCGTCGCCGGGGTCTTCGCGAGCGTGCGGACCGCCGACCGCCCCGTCGTGGCCGACGCGGATTGGGAGCCCGTCCGGCTGGCCCGGGAGAAGGTCGGCGCCTTGGAGAAGAAGCGCGACGCTCTGAAGAAGGCGAAGCCCGCGCCGGCCGACTTGAAGGAGCGGCTGGCCGCCATCGGAAAGGAGATCGCCGCGATCCAGGCGGACACGCCCCGCTACCACTCCGCCACCGCGCCCGCCGTGGTCGAGGCCGCCCTCTTCGTGAAGCCCATGGACGGCGGCGGGCACGGGACCAAGCTCGAATACGTCCCCGGCATGGCGAGGGACCTGCCGATGCATCGCCGGGGGGATCCGAACTCCCCGGGCGAGACCGTGCCGAGGCGCTTCCTCTCCGCCTTCCCCCGCGCCGACGGCGCCCCCCGCCCGCTCGACCAGGGCAGCGGCCGCCTCGAGCTGGCCCGCGCCCTCGTCGAGGAAGCCGCCCCGCTCTCGGCGCGAGTCGTCGTGAACCGGGTCTGGATGCAGCATTTCGGGCGGGGGCTCGTGGCGACCCCGAGCGAGTTCGGCCCTGCCGGCGAGCCTCCGAGCCATCCCGCCCTGCTCGACGATCTCGCGGCCCGCTTCGTCGCGGCGGGATGGTCGATCAAATGGCTGCATCGCGAGATCCTGAACTCGGCGGCCTGGCGGCAAAGCTCCGTCGCCTCGCCCGAGTCCGCCGCGCGGGATCCGCAGGGGCAGCTCTACTCCCACATGCCGCGTCGCCGCCACGACATCGAGGCCTGGCGCGACGCCATGCTGGCGGCGACAGGCGAGCTGGACCTCGCCATCGGCGGAGAGCCCTTCGCCCTCGACGACCCTGCGGCGACGCGGCGGACCCTCTACGGGACGGTGAAGCGCCGGGAGCTCGACGCCATCCTCCAAGTGAACGACTTCCCCGCGCCCGCCGCCCACAGTCCCTCGCGCACCGAGACGGCGACCCCGCTGCAGCAGCTCTTCTCCCTGAACGGCCCCTTCGTCATCGCCCGCGCCCGGCATCTCGCTCAAACCCTCGCCGCGACCGAAGGCGGCGACGCCGGGCGGATCGACCTCGCCTACCGGCGCCTGCTCCAACGGGGGCCGACCGACTCCGAGCGCGAGCTCGGGCTCGCCTACCTCGCCGAAGGCGGCACCTGGGAGCGCTACGCCCAGGTGTTGTTGACCTCGAACGAATTCCTCTATCTCGACTGATCCCGATGGCCCCTTCCGGATTCCGCGCCCCCATCGACCGCCGCACCGCCCTGAAGCGCTTCGGCGGCGGTCTCGGCAGCCTCGGCCTCGTCTCCGCCCTCGGGGCGGCGGACGGATTCGGCGGCGGCCTCCACTTCCGTCCCCGGGCGAAGCGGGTCATCCACCTCTTCATGAACGGCGGCCCCTTCGGCCCCGACTTCTTCGACCCGAAGCCCGCCCTGACCAAATACCAGGGCCAGCGCCCCGCCGCCGCCGACCTGCGCACCGAGCGCCCCACCGGAGGGCTGATGGCCGCCCCCTTCGCCTACGCGAAGCACGGCAAAAGCGGTCTGCCGGTGAGCGAGCTGCTCCCCCTCACGGCGCGGCATGCCGACGAGCTCTGCGTCCTCAACTCCTGCTTCACGGACAATCCCAACCACGGCCCCGCGCTCTTCCTGATGAACAACGGGAGCATGACGCCGAAGGTCCCCAGCATGGGGGCCTGGATGTCCTACGGGCTCGGTTCGGAAAACCGCAACCTGCCCTCCTACCTCGTCCTCTGCCCGGGGCGCCCCGTCCGCTTTTCCGAGCTCTGGCACAGCGCCTTCCTCCCCCCGCAGCATCAGGGGGTCTACGTGAACCATTCAAAACTCGAGCCCGACCGGATGATCCCCTGGCTGAGCCACCCCGAGCCCGACGCCCCCGCCCAGCGCCGCCAGCTCGACCTCGCCGCCGCGCTCAACCGCGAGCACCTCGCCGCCCGAGGCGGCGCCGACGCCGCCCTCGAAGGCCGCATCGCCGCGATGGAGACGGCCTACCGCATGCAGTTCGAGGCGAGCGAGGCCTTCGACCTGTCGAAGGAGCCGGAAGCGGTCCGCGAGGCCTACGGCAAGGGCCACTTCGCCAACGGCTGCCTCCTCGCGCGGCGCCTCTCCGAGCGGGGCGTGCGCTTCGTCCAGGTCTACTACGGCAACGGCCAGCCCTGGGACACCCACAGCAAGCACACCGAGCAGACCCGCAAGCTGGCGCAGGACATCGACCGCCCCGTCGCCGCCCTGCTGGAGGATCTGAAGCAGCGCGGCCTTCTCGAGGACACCCTCGTCATCTGGGGCGGCGAGTTCGGTCGCACGCCCGTGACCGAAAACGGCGACGGGCGCGACCACAACCCCCACGGCTTCACCATGTGGATGGCCGGCGGCGGCGTGCGCGGCGGGATGGGCTACGGCTCCACCGACGACTTCGGCTTCAAGGCGGTGGAGAACCGGATGCACGTCCACGACCTCCACGCCACCATCCTGCATCTGCTGGGCATCGACCACGAGCGCCTCACCTTCCGCCACGCCGGGCGGGACTTCCGCCTCACCGACGTCCACGGGAAGATCGCCAAGGAGATCCTGGCCTGAAACGCGGGAGGAAAGGAGGTCAGATGAAACGACCCCGACTCAGGCTCAAGGTCCGGGCCATGGGTCAAAAAAGGCTCCCGACGCCATCGTTGGCGCCCTGCCGCCGCCAGATCGCGAGCCTCGGCAAACGGCAGCGGCCCGACGGCGAAATCGCTTCGGGGCATGAGAAATGCGGGTCAATCTCCTGCTGAACGGCGGATTCGCCTCTCACTTCGCGATCTTCTCGTCGTCTCCGTGCGACGCGTCGTCTCTGCCGCCTCCTCCGCCCTGCGTCGCGAGGAAGGCCACGAGGTCGCGGAAATCCCGCGGGGGCAGGGCGACCGCCATCGGCGGCATGGCCGAGACGGGAGGGGAGACCGAGGCGATCTCGGCGCGGGGAATCTTGCGGGAGCGGTCGTCGAGCGCGACGACGAGGAGATGGCCCTCCTCGTCCTCGGCGAGGCGGCCGACCACCGTTTCGCCGTTTGTCAGGGTGACGGTGGCCATGCCGTAGCCGGGGCTGATCTCGGCGCCGGGATCGGCGACGGATTCGAGAATCTTCTCCCGCGGGAGCCGTTTCGCCACTTCGCGGAGGTCCGGCCCCTGGACGCCTCCCCGTTCGCCCCCTTCGCCGCCGACCTTGTGGCATTGGAGACAGGCGCCCTGGTTCTTGAAGACGATTTCGCCCGCCGCCGGATCGCCGCCTTCCAGTCCGAGGAGGAAGACCGCGTTCGGTCCGGAGGCGGCGTGGGCGGCGGCCTCGGGCCGGTTCCTCTCGTCGAGGGCGAGGTAGGCGTCGAGCCAAAGGCCGGGCCGGAGCTTCGTGCGACGGTCCTTCCACAGCGCGGAGACGCGCTCCAGGTCGGTCTCGGCCAGGCCGGCGATGGCGGCGCGGGCGACGGGCAGGGGACCGTCGGCGACGGCGGCGGCGGCCTGGCCGGAGATCCCCTCGAAGCCGAGGGCGAAGGCGCCGCGCATCGCGGCGGCCCGGACCGGGACCGCGTCGTCGGCGAGGAGTTCGGCGACGCGCTCGCGGACGCCCTCGGGACGGGAGGCGACGAGGCTTTCGACTGCGGCAACGCGCAATTTCGGATCGAGCGCCGCGTTGCCCGCCTGGGCCAGGAGGGTGGCAGGATCGAGCTCGATCCCGGCTTCCGTGGCGAACTCCATCGCCAGGGCGATCAACTCGGGGGCGTGGGGGGCGGCGAGGAACTCGCGGAGCGCTTCGCCGAGGACCGGGGCGAGGGAGGAGAGGCGGCGGTCTTCCTTCGCGATCTGAGGCCGGTAGTGCCCGAGCACGGGATCGGTCTCGATGGCGGCCTCCCAGTTTCCGAGACCGTACAGCGCCGCCTTGCGGACCGGTCCGGCGAGCCCGCCGTCGGCGGCGAGGCGGAGCAGGGCGAGGGCGTGGGACGGTCCGCCCTTCCGGTAGTTCGCCGCGACGACGCGGCGCTGGAGGGCTTCGGGCAGATGGTCGAGACCGTCCTTCAACGCGGCGAGCGCTTCGCCCGCCCCGGAGTCGAGCGCCTTGCTGTCGTAGATCGCCCGGATCGCCTCGCGGCGGACGAGGGCGTCTCCGTCGCCGAGGAAGGCCGCCAGCGCCGGGCTTTCCATCCGGCGCAGCACGAGCACGGCGAGAAGGCGCTCCTCGCGGGAATCCGATCCGGCTTTTGCGGCGGCGGCGTCCTCGACGGCGATCCCGGAGAGCGCGGAAAGGATCGCGTGGCGCAGGACGATGTCCGGTCGGCCTTCCCCGTTGGCGCGGGCGGCGGCAAAGAGGGCCGACGTCGCCTCCCCGTCGCCCGCCTTGGCGGTGCGACCGAGGGCGATGGCGGCGAGGGAGCGGACGCGCGGCGACGGATCCTCCGCCAGGGCGGCAAGCAAGGCGGGCTTCGCGTCGGGGAGGCGCAGATCCCCGAGAACACGGGCGGCGTTGGCGCGCAGCTCCGCCACGGCATCGCGCAGCAGGGGCAGGAGGGAGCCCCCCGCCGCCGTTTTTTCGCCGCTGCGCCGCGCCGCCTGGCCGATTCCCCAAAGCGCATGGAGGCGCGGGATCGCCGCCCCCTCCCCGGAGGCGACCTCCCTCAGCGCGGCGAGCCCTTCCTCCCCGCGGTCGACCAGCGCGAACTGGGCGGCCTGGCGGACGCGGCGGTCGGGGTGGGAGAGCAGTCCGCGGAGCTCGGCGATCCCCCGATCCGCGAAACCCTCCTTGAACATCGCCGCGACCCTCTTCCCGGCCTCGGCCTGGGCGGGGTCGGTCGAGGCGAGGACCTGGACCGCGCCGTTCTCGTTCACGCTCCAGCCGCCGCCGAAGTCGCAGAGGTAGATCTTCCCGTCGTAGCCGAGCTCGACGTCGCTCGCGCCGACGCCCTTGACCAGCTCCCGCTCCTCGGTCGCGACGTAGCCGGCCCCGCTGGGGCCGACCTGGATCGCGAGGACGGTGCAGTTCTCCGAGGGGCCGCGGTAGTTGGCGAGGAGGAAGCGCTGGCGCAGATCTTCGGGCAGCGATTCCCCCGTCAGCCAGGTCGTCCCCGACGGCCCTTGGGCGACGTGCGAGGCGGGCGGGTAGACCCATTGCGGCTGCTCCTCGTTGTGGAGGTCGAACATCCGCTCCGCCACCCACATCGACTGCTCCGGTCGGAACTCGCCCCAGTCGAGATGGGTCGCGTAGTGGTGCGCCGACTGGTGCGACATGTCCCAGCCGGAATCGCTGCCCTCCAGGACGTAGACGAGGCGGGCCTTGTCGCCGATGTCGCCGGTGTTGTCGAAGGTGAAGAGGTTGCCGTGGTCGTCGAAGGCGAGCTCCTGCGGATTGCGCAGGCCGGTGCAGACCACCTCGAGCCCGGAGCCGTCCGACTCGCAGCGGAAGACCGCCCCGCGCCCCGATCCCGGATGCGTTTTCCCGTCCGCCGTCGTCACGTGGTAGCCGCGGTCGCCTACGGAGAAGTAGAGCCGCCCGTCCGGTCCTCGCACGAGTCCGTGGAGGTCGTGGCCGATGAAGGAGACGCGCACTCCGTAGCCGGTCGAGATTTCCTCCTCCTCGTCGGCGCGTCCGTCGCCGTCGCTGTCGCGCAGTTTCCACACGCTGGGGATGCAGGTGAAATAGACGGAACCGTCGTCGGCGAGGACGGAGAAGCCGATGCCGTCCTCGGGGCGCTTGAAACGGTCGGAGAAGAGCGAGCGATGGTCGGCGGCCCCGTTGCCGTCGCGGTCCTCGAGGAGGACGATCCGGTCGGCGACGCGGCCGAACCAGCCCTCGGGGAAGCTCGCCGCGTATTTTTGGTACATCGTCAGGCGGTCCGCCACCGTCACCGCCTTGAAGTCGTCCCGGATCAGCTCGTTGGCCCCGCGCAGGTCGGGCACGCCGAGCCAGAAGCGGTTCGCCTCGGCCACGTAGAGGCGGCCCTGCGGATCGAAGCCGAAACTGCCGGGATTCTCGACGAAGGGGAAGGCGACCCAGGTGTGGCCCGCGAGCCCCTCGTGGCGGATCAGTCCGGGGAAGGCGCCGGGCCGGTTGCTCAACGGGGGAATCTCGTCCTCGGGCACGGAGGGAAGCGCTTTGAAGCGCGACTCAAGCTCCGCCGGGGTGATCGCCGACGTGGCGGCGGGAAGGACGGCGAGGGCGAGACACGGGAGAAGGGTTTTCATTCGCGGGCACCTTGCACGACGTCGCGAGCTCCGGGGAGCGATGGCGGGGGTCAGTCGAGAGGGAGGTTGCACGCCTGCAGCGAAACCCGGTGGACGCGCAGGTCGTGGTCGTAGAGCTCCACCGGATTGGGGCGCTCGCCTCGGAGGATTTGGGCGAGTTCGAGCAATTGACCGGCGTAGCGGTCGTCCGCCGAGGGGAAGTCGATCCGGTTCAGTCCTTGCTTGTAATTGCCCTTGGCCTTTTTCAGGTGGAGCCGCACGGTGATGTTCTTCGGGGTTTCCACGGTTTTGCCGTCGAGGCCGGTGGTGTGTTTCACTTTGGTGAAGTCTTCGATCGGCAGGATTTCGAGGGTGCCGTCGGTGCCGTCGACCCGCAGATGGCGGCAGGGTTGGTAGCCCTTGCTGCAAACGCGGATCGTCGCGACGCAGCGCGGCCATTCGAGGATTGTCAGGGTGTTGTTGGGAGTTCCGGCGGGGTCGTCCGGGGCGGGCTTGATGAGGGAGTAGGCGCGGTCGGGCATCGCGTCGCGCATCATCGGGAGCGCGTATTCGATGACGTGGCAGGCGAGCAGGTAGATCGTGCCGCCGGGATAGGCGCTCGCGTATTCGGGATACTTCGCGCCGCCGTAGCTGTGGTTGAGGTCGGCGTCGATCGCGAACACTTCGCCGAGGAGCCCGTCGCGGGCGGCCTCGACCGCGAACTGGATGGCTTCGTTGGCGCGGAACATGTAGCCGGTCTGCAAGGGGATGTTGCGGCGGCGGCAGATGTCGGACACCTCCTGGAAACCTTCCAAGTCCGTGCCGAGCGGCTTGTCCATGTGCATCGGGTAGCCGCGCCGCGCGCATTCGAGCGACACCTCGACCAGTTCGGAGTTGGATACCTCCACCACGATCAAGTCCGGCTTCACCTCGTCGAACACCTCCCGGGGCGTCAGCTTGGGATACGCCTTGTAGTGGTCGAGCTTGGGGTCGGTCATGCGCATGGCCTGGGAGGCGGAGTCGTCCACCCAGCCGACGATCTCGTAGTCGTCCTTCAGCTTGCGCATCGCGTCGAACTTGCCCCTGGCGTGGTTGTGGACCACGCCCCAGAGCACCGCCCGGATTTTCTTGTTCGTGGTGGGTTGCCACTGGGCTTCGGCCGCCGACGTCCCGGTTTGGCAGGCCAGGAGGGCGGCGGCGCCGAGCGAAAGAATGGACGAGGCCATTCGGAAGGCCCCCGGTGCTTTTGTCTTCATGCCGTCTCCTGCCGGGTTGGGCTCCCCGCCTCCCCGCCTCCCCGCCGGGAGACGGGGCGGACGAAAGGCGGACTCCGGCCTGTTTTCGCCCCTTCATTCGTGGCGCAGATACTTCCGCAGGGCTTGGAAGCGCCCCATGATTTCCGCTTTCTCCGTGTCGGTGGGTTCGTATGCCCTCGCGATCCACTTTCGTCCCTGCGGATCGTCCTTGGGCGCCTTCTCGCGCGTGAGCGTGTTGCGCAAGACGCCCCTCTGCTGCAACACGTAAAGGTGGGGCCCGCGCATGTTGTGCATGCTGCCGGTCATCACCTCGCCGAGATTGCACATGGAAAGGTATTTCGCATAGGCGTCCGCCAGTTCGGGATCGGACGCGTCCGCGCCGGAGGCGATCTTGTCCGCCATGAACGCGAGCAGGTCGGAATACGCGGGACGCTGGGTGATCACGCCGCAGGTGCCGAGCCGCGGCCCCTGGTACAACCAACCGAGCGCGCCCCAACCGCTGAAGACGCCCTTGATCGCCGGCTTGTGGGCGATCAGTTCCTCGATGCGCTTGTTCACCTTGTCGCCGGGGGATTCCTCCTTGACCCAGCCGTAGACGCCGGGGAAATCCTCGGCGAGGCGGACCAGGAGGGCGACGGAAGGCTGCGGAGTCTTGCCTCCGTTGTAGGTTTGGATGATCGTCGGCAGGCGCACCTCGGCGGCGAGGGATCGGTAGTGCCTCTCCACGTCCTCGTCGCCCTTGGCGTCGTCGGGCGGGCGCACCAGCAGCGCGATCTCCACCCCGTGCTGGCGGGCCAGCCGGTCCGCGGCCTTGGCGCGGGAGATCGCGTCGGCGGAGGTCAGGCCGGGGCAGACGGCGACGGGCACGGCCCGGAAGCGCTTGGCCGCAGCGCGTTCGAAAAAGGCGTCCAGCCCCTTCTCGAACTCCTCGTCGGACATCGACAGCGTGTCGTTGGCGCTCGGCCAGACGATGCCGCCCACGCCGCAGGATTCCATGAACTCCGCCTGGTCGGCCAGCACGGCGTAGTCCACGCCCGCGTCTTCGGTGTACGGGGTGCACATCAGCGGAAACGCCCCCTCGAGGCGCGGGGCGGCGGTCGCTCCCCCGAACAGGGCCAGAACCGCCAGGCAAAGCGCAAATCCGGTTTTCATTCGGTTTTCATCTCGACGGGTGATTCTACCACAGTCCGCCCGCGCTCCAAGCGCCGCATCGCGTCCCGGGACAGGCGCACGTCAGCCGGCCCAGCGGGTGTAGCCGGAGGCTGCCAGATGAACATTCTGGACCAGGGCGTCGTGGGAGTAGGAGTAGGGGCTTTCCGTCTCCTTCCGGACGATGCGGGCGAACTCTCGCAGCTGGGCGTCGTATCGGCCCTCCTTGATCTCGAACTCGACGACATGGTTCCCCGCCTCGTAGGAGTCGTTCCCTTCCTTGAGCTGGAGCCGCAAGGCTAGGGGAACGCCGTCGAATCTCTCCAGAGGGGAAAATTCGATGCTGCCCTTGTCTCCGCTGATTTTGAAACGCCTCTTGGCGAGACCGCCGGGCTCCTGGTCGCAGACTTGGATCGTCGCGCGGGCATGGGGATACTCCAATACGGCCAGGCAGTTGTTCTTCACCCCTCCCGCCGCGCCTGCGGTCGTGCCCAGAAACGAGGCCACGTCCTTCGGCGCCCCCAGCATGGACACGACCATGTCGACATGGTGGCAGCCCAGATTGTACATCGCGCCGCCCGGATAGGCGCCCAGGTAGCGCTGGTAGCGCTCGTTCCCGTAGTCGTGGCTCATGTCGGCCTGGATCTCGAAGACCTCGCCCAGCCACCGTTTCTTCACCGCCTCCTGACAGAAGCGGAAGGCGGGGTTGCCGCGGAACATGTATCCCATCTGGAAGGGAAGCCCCCGGCTCTCGCAGCCATCGAGGAGTTTTTGGAAGGGTGCGAGCTCTTCGCCGCCCGGTTTGTCCATGGCGATGGCGAGGCCTCTCTCCATGCAGCGGAGGGCGGTGGGCACGAGATCGCCGTTGGCGGTCTCGATCATGACCGCCTCCAGGCCCGGGACCTGGAACAGCTCCTCCTCCGACATCCAGGGGAGCCCTTCGAAGGGCTTGAGGTTGGTCCCGCCGTATCGCGCCGCCTTGGAATCGCGATCGTCCACGACCCCGACCACCTCGTAGTCGTCCGCGAATTTCCTCAGCGTGCCGATGCGGTTGGCGTGCTCGTGGCAGACGCCGATCTGTCCGATCTTGATTTTCCGGGGGGCGGGGGAGGCGTCGTTGTCAGGACCGCCCTCGTCAGGGGAGGCCGCCTTCGCCA
>CAYMMC010000020.1:0-16508 GCA_964391125.1 uncultured Akkermansia sp. | reverse complement strand
CGAGGAGTGGTCTCCCTTCGTCTAATACGCGATGCTCGGCTGCGAGAAGGCGCCCGAGGCCCCGGGCTTGGAGCCCCGCCATTTCGAGCTCGTCATCGCCTCGAACGTGATCCACGCCACCGCCGATCTGAAGGCGACCTTGGCGAACCTCCGCCGCTGCCTCGCGCCCGACGGCCTCCTCATGTTCCTGGAGGTCACCTGGCGCCGCGGCGCGCTCGACAACGTCTTCGGACTCCTGCCCGGCTGGTGGCGCTTCAGCGACACCGACCTGCGGCAGCGCTCCGCCCTGCTCAGCCGCAGCGAGTGGGAGGCCCTGCTGACCGATCTCGAGTTCCGCGAGGTGAACAGCTTCATCAGTTCGCCCGATCCGAAGGAGAACCAGCAGGCCTGTCTCGTCGCCCGCGCCCCCGAACCCGTGGCGCCGCCCGCCGCCGAAGGCGACGGGGAATCCGCCTCCGAGGGGGTGGAGACCGCCGCCGCGAAGGAGGCCGTCCTCGTCACCCGCGACGCCTCCGGCCTCGGCGCCCGGCTCGCCAAGGCCCTCGCCTCCGATTCGACCGAGGTCCGCCTCGTCGAGGGAAGCCTCGAGGGGATCGCGGCCGCCCTCGACGACATCGCGGCGGCAGGCGGCGCCGTGCGCGGCCTCGTCCACACCCTCTCCCTCGACCATCCCCGCGCCGGACAGCTCGACGCGGAATCGCTCGACGAAGCGCAGGACAGCGGCGTCCGCTTCGCCCACCGGCTCTTCAAGGCCCTGGTCGGACGCGAATGGACGAAACGCCCCCGCGTCTTCTTCCTCACCCGCGGCGCCCTGCCGGTCACGCCCGGCGAGGCCCTTCCCGGACTCGCCTCCGCGCCGCTCACCGGCCTTCTCCGCGTCGCCAACAACGAGCAGCCCGACTACCTCTGGACTCAGATCGACCTCGATCCGGCGGACAATCCCCACGAGCTGGAAGACCTCGTCGCCGAGATCGACCTCGCGGGCCGCGAGCACGAGATCGCCTTCCGCGGGAACGGACGCCACGTCCGCCGCGTCCATCGCGTCAAGTCCGACGAGCTGCCCCCGCGCAGACGCAACGCCGTCGGTTCCGACGGAGAGATCGCGCCCTATCGCCTCCAGATCGACAAGCCGGGAATCCTGACGAACCTCTCCCTCAACGAGACGGTCCGCCGCGAGCCGGAGGCCGACGAGATCGAGGTGCTGGTGAAGGCCGGCGGGATCAACTTCCGCGACGTCATGAAGGCCCTCGGCATCTACCCGGGCCAGCCCGTCGACCTGAAATGGTTCGGCGACGACTTCTCCGGCACCGTGATCCGGGTCGGATCGGCGGTGAAGGACCTCCGGCCCGGCGACGCCGTCGTCGGCATGGCCCCCTACTGCTTCCGCAGCCACGTCACCGTGCATCGGGACATGGTCTTCCGGAAGCCGGGATCGATGAGCTTCGCCGACGCCGCGACCCTGCCGACGGTCTTCCTCACCTCGCACTACGCCATCAACGAGCTCGCCCGCATGGAGAAGGGCGAGAGCATCCTCGTCCACGCCGGCACCGGCGGCGTCGGGCAGGCGGCCATCCAGATCGCCAAGCACCTCGGCCTGACCATCTTCGCGACGGCGGGCAGTCCGGAGAAGCGCCGGCTCCTCCGCGAGATGGGCGTCCACCACGTCCTCGACTCGCGGACCCTCAAGTTCGCCGACGACATCATGGAGATCACCGGAGGCGAGGGCGTCGACGCCGTCCTCAACTCCCTCGCGGGCGACTTCATTCCGAAGAACTTCAGCGTGCTCAAGACCTTCGGCCGCTACATGGAGATCGGCAAGATCGACGTCTACGGCAACACCAAGATCGGTCTCGAGCCGCTCCGCAACAACATCAGCTTCTTCGTCATCGACCTCGCCCAGCACCTCCAGAGCAAGCCCGCCTACATCGCGCGGATGTTCTCGGATCTCGAGGCGAAGTTCCACGACGGCAGCTACGCGCCGCTCTCCAGCCACGTCTTCCCGGTCACCGAAGTGGTCGAGGCCTTCCGCTTCATGGCCGCCGGCAAGCATGTCGGCAAGAACGTCCTCGACTTCGACCTGCCCGAGATCCAGATCGGGCAGCCCACCGAGCCGGGCCATCGCTTCCGCGGCGACGGCACCTATCTGATCACCGGCGGGGCCGGGGGCTTCGGCCTCGAGCTCACCGCCTGGATGGCGAAGAACGGGGCCCGCCATTTCGCCCTGATGAGCCGTTCCGGGCCGAACGCGGAGTCCCTCGGGAAGATCGAGGCGCTCCGCGCCGACGGCGTCACCGTGACCGACGCCCGCGGCGACGTCACCTCGCGGGCCGACATCGACCGCATCGTCGCGGAGATCCAACGGGGCCCGGCGCCGCTGCTCGGCGTGATCCACGGCGCCATGGTCCTCGACGACGAGTTCCTCGTCGAGCTGGACGAGGCCCGCTTCGACAAGGTCCTCCTGCCGAAGATGCTCGGGGCCTGGAACCTGCACGAGGCGACGCTGGGGATTCCCCTGGAGCACTTCATCTGCTTCTCCTCCTTCTCCGCCGTGATCGGCGCGGTGAAGCAGTCGAACTACAACGCGGGCAACGTCTTCCTCGACCAGCTCGCGCACCACCGCCGCTCGCTCGGCCTGCCCGCGCTGACCTTCAACTGGGGCGCCCTCGAAGGGGCCGGCTTCGTCGCCCGGAACGAGAAGACCCAGCAGTATCTCGAAATGGTCGGCCTCGGCGCGACCGACATGGACGAGACGCTCCACCTCTTCGCCCTCGGCGCGCCCACCGACGCCGTCCAGCTCGGCACGGCCCGCTGCGACTGGGCCGCCCTCGCCCGCTTCAGCCCCTCGGTCTCCGGCTCGAACATGTTCCTGCCCGTCGTCCCCCGCACCAACTCGGGCGGAGGCGACTCCATGGCCGCCCGCATTCTCGAGGCGCCCGCCGAGAAGCGCCTCGGCATGGTCGAGGACCTCATCGCCGCCCAGGTCGGCGCGGTGCTCGGCACCGACGCCGCCCGCCTCGACAAGGACACTCCGCTCACCAACCTCGGCCTCGACTCGCTCATGGCCATCGAGCTGGTCAACCGCATCGAGGAGAAGCTCGGCATGTCCATGCCCATGGGCTCGGTCCTGAACGGACCGAACATCCGCGACCTCTCCATCCCCGTGCTGGAGAAGCTGCTCGAATCCGGCGGCGGAGGCGGCCAGGGCGCCTCCGGCGTCGATGCCGCCAGCCTCGTGCCCTTCGAGGCGACCGGCGAGATGCCCGAGGCCTTCCCGCTCAGCGAAGGCCAGAAGGCGCTCTGGTTCCTCAACCGCCTCGCGCCGGACTCCTCGGCCTACAACCTCGTCTTCTCCGGCAAGTTCCGCCCGCTCCTCGACATCGCGGCGATGAAGAAGGCCTTCGCCCTCCTCTTCGAGCGGCATCCCCTCATCGACACGACCTTCGCGACGCGCGGCGGCGAGCCGGTCCAGATCGTCCACAAGGGGCGCACCATCGACTTCCGCGAGCACGACTGCACCGCGCTCGACGAGGAGCAGCTCAAGGCGCTCATCAGCGAGCACGCCGACCGCCCCTTCAATCTGGAGCGCGGCCCCGTGGTCCGCCTCGAGCTCTTCCGCACCGCCGACGAGGCGCATGTCGCCCTGCTCAGCATGCACCACATCGTTTCGGACGCCTGGTCCGTCTCGGTGATGATCCAGGACCTCATCGAATACTACTTCGCCGCCAAGGCCGGGCGCACGCCCAAGGTCGAGCCCATCGCGGCGACCTACGCCGACTTCGTGAAGTGGGAGCAGGCCCACCTCGAGAGCCCGGCGGGCGGGCGCATGCTCGAGTTCTGGAAGGACCACCTCGCCGGCGCTCCCGCCGCCATCGACCTGCCCACCGACCGTCCGCGCCCCCCCGTGCAGACCTTCAACGGGGCGACCTACGGCTTCCAGCTCGACGAGGCCCTCACCGCCGACGTGGACGCGCTCGCCAAGCAGAACGGCGTCACCCTCTTCGCCACGCTCCTCTCGGCCTACAACCTACTCATGCACCGCTACTGCCGCCAGGACGACCTCGTCGTCGGCGTGCCGCTCGCGGGGCGCACCCAGCCGGAACTGCGCAACAACGTCGGCTACTACATCAACCCCGTCCCGCTGCGCAGCACGCTCGGCGAGGACCTCACCGTGGCCGACTACCTCGCCGCGAGCGGACGCAACGTCAACGGCGCTCTGGAGAACCAGCAGTATCCCCTCGCCCGCCTCGTCGACCAGCTCAACGTGCCGCGCGATCCGGGACGCTCGCCTCTCTTCCAGGTCAGCTTCTCGATGGAGAAGGTGCCCGGCATCGACGAGCAGGGCATCGCCGTCTTCCTCATCGGCCAGGGCGGCCACACCTTCCACGTGGGCGATCTCTCCATGGAGACGATCGACCTCACCACGCGCCATTCGCAGTTCGAGATCACCCTCACCCTGGAAGAGGCCGGCGGACAGCTCTTCGGCTGCTGGCACTACAACCGGGATCTCTTCGACGAAGCCTCCATCGCCGAGCTCCGCCGTCTCTACGAACAGGTTCTGCGCGAGATGGCCCGGGCCCCCGAGGCGAAGCTCTCCGAGCTGGCCCTGCTCGACGACGCCGAAGAGCAGCGCGTCCTCGTCGACCTCAACGAGACCGCCGCCGACTACGAGAAGGAGGCGCTTCTCCACGAACTCGTCGAGACCGTGGCCCGCGCCAAGGACGAAGAGCCCGCCGTGACCTTCGGCGACGCCCAGGTCACCTACGGAGAGCTCAACCGCCTCGCCAACGGCGTCGCCCGCGAGCTCGCCGCCGCCAAGGTCGGCCCCGGCGACACCGTCGGCGTCCTCGCCGACCGCTCGCCGCGCATGGTCGCCGCCCTCCTCGGCGTGCTCAAGACCGGCGCCGCCTACGTGCCGCTCGATCCCGACTTCCCCGCCTCGCGCCTCCAGCTCATGCTCGAGGACGCCGCGCCCAAGGCCCTCGTGGTCTCCTCGCGCCTCCTCGACGGCCTGCCGGATGGCGACTGGACCGCGCTGGACCTCGACGGGATCGAGGCCACCTCGAAATCCTTCGAGCTCAAGGGGCAGCCCAGCAGCTCGCCCGCCTACATCCTCTACACCTCCGGCTCCACAGGCCGACCCAAGGGCGTCGAAATCCCGCACCGCGCCGTCGTCAACTTCCTGCGCTCGATGCAGGCCGAGCCGGGCCTCCGCTCCGACGACCGCCTCCTCGCGGTGACGACCCTGTCCTTCGACATCTCGGTGCTGGAGATCTTCCTCCCGCTGCTCGCCGGCGCCGCCCTCGTGATCGCCTCGGGCGAGGACGTGAAGGACGGACGCCGCCTCGCCAAGCTCCTCGAAACCGAGGACATCACCGTGATGCAGGCCACGCCGGCCACCTGGCAGATGCTGCTCGACAGCGGCTGGGAAGGCCGCAGCGAGCTCCGCCTCCTCTGCGGCGGCGAGGCGCTCACCCGCAGCCTCGCGAACACCCTCGTCAACTCCGCCGCCGAGGTCTGGAACCTCTACGGCCCCACCGAGACCACGGTCTGGTCCACCGTCGAGCGCATCGTCGAAGGCGAGGCCGCCATCACCGTCGGCCACCCCATCGCCAACACCCAGGTCTACATCCTCGACGAGCATCTCCGCCCCGTGCCGGCCGGCTTCACCGGCGAGCTTTGGATCGGCGGCGACGGGCTCGCCATCGGCTACCGCAACCAGCCCGAGCTGACCGACGCGGCCTTCCGCGAGATCGAGCTGCCCCTCGTCGGGAAACAGCGGCTCTACCGCACCGGCGACCTCGCCCGCTGGACCCGCGAGGACCGCCTCGAATGCCTCGGCCGCGTCGACTTCCAGGTGAAGGTGCGCGGCGTCCGCATGGAGCTCGGCGACATCGAGACCCAGATGGCCACCCTCCCCGGGGTCCGCCAGGCCGTCGTCGTGAAGCGCGAGGATCTGCCCACGGGCGAAGGCCTCGTCGGCTACTACCTCTCCGACGGTCCCGCCCTCGAGCCCGCCGAAATCCGCCAGCACCTCGCCGCGAACCTGCCGCAGAGCTACCTTCCGGCCTACTTCAAGCAACTCGAGGAATTCCCCCTGACGCCGAACCGCAAGATCGACCGCCGCCGCCTGCCCCTGCCCTCCTTCGGAGCGGCCCAGGAAGGCGCCAAGACCGCCCCGCGCAACGCCGTCGAGGCGAAGATCCTCGCAGTCTTCCAGCGGAACTTCTCCGGCGCCGAGATCGGCGTGACCGACAACTTCTTCGAAATGGGCGGCGATTCGCTCCTCGCCCTGCGCATCATCGTCGAACTTTCGGAAGCCTTCGGAAAACACCTGCCCGTCGACGTCTTCCTCACCCATCCGAGCATCGAGCAGCTCGCCCGCCATCTCGGCAGCGAACCCGCCTCGACGGAGACCGACGAAGGCCGTGCCGCGCCCGCCGGCGTCAGCGCCGAGGATCTCGACCACATCAGCATCGAGCCCGCCGCCGAGACGATGCCGAAGCTCGACGCCGTCGCCCTGACCTACATCCCCGACGTGCTCGCGAATCTCTCCGGCTTCAGCCGCGACGAGATCTCCGAACGGCTCTTCGCGGGCCAGCCGCGCCTCACCAACGTCTACGAGCTGGAGCAAGGCCGCATCGGCGTGGTCATGCTGCCCTGCTACGAGACCGACTTCTACAAGAACCAGGGCTCGGTGAAGGCGCCGCTGCTCGCCGCGCTGAAGCTGGCGGGCGAGTCCGGCGCCAGGACCGTCTCGCTCACCGGAGTGATCCCCTCCGCCACCGACCACGGACGCGACATCCTGAAGTGGACCGCGGACGAGGCGGACCTGCCCGCGATCACCACCGGCGACGCGACCCGCGCCGCCACCATCGTGAAGTCCGTCGAAGGCATCCTCGCCGCCGCCGGGCGCGAGCTCGCGGGCGAGACCCTCTCCGTCGTCGGGCTCGGCTCCATCGGCTTCGGCACCCTCCGGCTCATGCTCGACGTGATGGAGCATCCGAGGCATCTCATCCTCTGCGATCCCTACCAGACCGACGACCAGATGAGCCGCCTTCGCGACCGCGTCCGCGACGCCGGCTACATGGGGCAGATCGACATCGTGAAGAACGGCGGCGCCCTGCCGCCCGAAGTCTACGAGGCCTCCCTCGTCGTCGCCTCGTCGAACCTGCCCGGCGTCCTCCGCATCCCCTCGCTGCGGCCCGGCGCCCTCGTGGTCGACTACAGCTTCCCGCCCGTCTTCAAGCTGGACGAGGCCGTGAAGCGCTTCGCGACCGAGGGCGACGTCCTCTTCACCACCGGCGGCGAGCTGAGCCTGCCCGGCGTGGTCGGCGAGACCATCTACCTGCCCGAGGACCTAGACGGACTCGACGAGGGCGCCCAGACCGCCTTCCTCAACTTCCTCGGCGGCCGCGACCGCCACGAGATCACCGGCTGCGTTCTCGCCAGCCTCGTCACCGGCAGGAAGCAGGGAGTCGACGCCACCACCGGCCCCTTGGACAACGCCGACGCCCGCGCCCACTACGACTACCTCGTCGAATTCGGCGCCATGCCCGCGAAGTTGCAGATGAACGGCTACTTCCTTCCCGAAGACCGCGTCGCCGCCTTCCGCGAGGGAGGGAGCCGGGCGGAGGCCTGAGACATCCGGCGCACTCCTCCCTCCGCGCCATGAAATCCGCCGCCGTCGTCAACTACGCCCCCGAGCGGGGCGCCGTCGAGATCCGCGAGGTGGACCGCCCCGCCATCGGCCCCGAGGACGTCCTCCTCGAGGTCGCCAACGTCGGGGTCTGCGGCAGCGACCTCCACCAGTGGACCGCCGACCATTCCTGGCCGGTCGCCTATCCCGTCGTGCTCGGACACGAGTTCGGGGGACGCATCGCCGAGATCGGCGCGGACGTCGCGCATTGGCGGGAAGGCGACCGCGTCGTCTCCGAAACCGCCGCGGTCGTCAGCCCGGACAACCCCATGACCCGGCGCGGACTCTACAACCTCGACCCCACCCGCAAGGGCTTCGGCTACGGCGTCGACGGCGCCATGACGAGATACGTCCGCGTCCCCGCCCGCATCCTCCACCGCGTCCCCGACGGCCTGCCCTTCGAGCAAGCCTGCCTCGCCGAGCCCTGCTGCGTCGCCTACAACGCCGTCGTGAAGAACGTCCGCATCGAGCCCGGCGACCGCGTCGCCGTCCTCGGGCCGGGCACCATCGGCATCCTCTGCGCGGCCATGGCCCGGCTCTGCGGCGCCGAAGTCGCCGTGGTCGGGCTGGAGCAGGACGCCCACCGCCTCGAGATCGCGAAGGGCTACGGCTGCGAAGTCGTCATCGGCGACGCCACGCCCTGGGCGCTGGAGCGCGACGGGCTCGGCTGCGACGGCGTCATCGACGCGGCCGGAGCCAGCGCGACCCTCGGGATCGCCCTCGACCTGGTCCGTCCGGCCGGCTGGATCAGCAAGGTGGGCTGGGGGCCGCAGCCCCTGAACTTCAATCTCGATCCCCTCGTCCAGAAGAACGTCACCCTCCAGGGCAGCTTCAGCCACAACTGGCCCGTCTGGGAGCGCGTCGTCGCCCTGCTCGCGAGCGGGCAGTTCGACGTGAAGCCCATCGTCGGCGGGGTCTGGCCGATCACCGAATGGCGCGAAGCCTTCGAGCGGATGCACCGGGGCGAGGTCGTCAAAAGCGTCCTGCGTCCGGTGTAGGACGGACGCCAGAATCAAGCATCGTCGTCAGAACGACCCCGAGCCCTTCTCGGTCCGAGTGTTGGGGCGAACGGGGAAAACGACGGATTCGAGGATTCCGCACTGTGGGCCGACGAAGTGGAAATGCCAATCTTCGCCCGTCGTGCCCTTGCCCATCATGGCTAGGACGC
The DNA here is from genome assembly GCA_964391125.1 of uncultured Akkermansia sp. Lineage (GTDB taxonomy): Bacteria > Verrucomicrobiota > Verrucomicrobiia > Verrucomicrobiales > DEV007 > Arctic95D-9. The sequence goes on along the minus strand of CAYMMC010000020.1, from coordinate 7,644 downwards.
AGAATGGCCGTTCGCGATGCTCTGGAGCAGCCCGCGCTTTCGCCTCTCCGATCGCCCATTCAAGCTCGCTGCGCTCACGGCATGAAAGCAGTCCAACCCCCTCGTCTTCCAACAGATCCGCCGAATAGACGACAGAGCCCCCGTTCGTGGGAAAGCCAATCCGTTGCTTGTGCTTCCGCTCGTTGGCTTCGAAGGGATGGAGATTGGTCAATGCAATGGACGGCCCGGTCAATCCCCAGCGCTCGTAGTCTTCCCGGGCCTCCATCACCTCCTCGACGAATCCCACGCAAACGCCCCCGTTCCACCAAACAAGGTCGCCGACGCGGATTTTCTCCGGCGCCGAGCCAAGACCGGGTTGCTTCGGATAGTTCATCGAATGGCAGGAAACGGAGCCGAGCTCCGGCGAAGCCCTGAAAGGCCGATGCCCTTGACGCGATGGACCAGCAGGACCAAAAGGGAATAGCGGATCCAAGGCATCGATCCCTCACCTCCGCGCCTCCATCAGCCGGAAGACGTAGTAGAGCAACTGCCCGATCGAGGCGATCGCCGCGACGGTGTAGGTCATCGCCGCCCAGAAGAGGGCGTTCTTCGCCCTGTCGTGCTCGAGACCGCCCATGATGCGGGAGCGGTCGATCCAGGCGAGCGCCCGCCGGCTCGCGTCGAACTCGACCGGCAGGGTGACGATGGAGAAGAGCGTCGTCGAGGCGAACAGGACCACCCCGATCCAGAGCACCGCCGTGCTGCCCGACGCGGCGAGGACGAGACCGATGATGAGAAGATACTGGACGAAGCGGCTTGCGATGTTCACCACCGGGACAAGGGCCGAGCGCATCCTCAGGGCGGCGTAGGCGGTGGCGTGCTGCACGGCGTGGCCGCATTCGTGCGCGGCGACGGCGGCGGCGGCGACGTTCGCCTCGTGGTAGACGACCTCGCTGAGGTTCACGGTCTTCTGCAGGGGGTTGTAGTGGTCGGTGAGCTGGCCCGGCGTCGAGATGACGCGCACGTCGTGGATGCCGTTGTCGCGCAGCATCCTCTCGGCCACCTGGGCGCCGGTCATGCGGATGGGCAGCGACGAATACTCGCGGAAGCGCCGCTGCAGGGTCGCGCCAACGAGCCAGCTGGCGAGCATCGCCCCCCCGGTGAACAGCAGAAAAAGCGGGTCGAAGGTCGGAAGGACGGGAGCGGCGGTCTGGGCCAGGAAATCGGTCATAAAGGAAAATCGCAGGATGGGGGTTCCCCGATATGACACCCATCCGACCCCGGCATTCAAATTTTTCCGAACCCGCTTTCAACGAAGCCCCCGAGAGCGCTCGGCAGGCGAACGGAAGCAGTGCCGCATCTCGGGTCGGCTCCGATATTCAAATATATGGCCAATTGAAAATTTCAACTCAGCTTGATTGAAAATTCCAGCCCCCCCTCCGCTTCCGAGTTTGTAGGCGACCCCAACCTTGGGTAAGAATGAGACGTCCTCGTCGGATGCGGCGGACCTTGGTTTTTCATCCTCCCCCCTTTCGCCTCGATGCGCCCTTCCCCTCCTCCGCTGCCCGGCGATGCGAGCTCCGTCGCGGCGCGCATGCAGGACTTTCCCTCCCGCCTCAGCCCCATGCTGGTCAAGGAGCTGCGCCAGGGGATGCGGACCAATCTCTTCTCCACCGCCTTCATCCTGCTCCAGGCGGTGATGGTCCTCAGCCTCCTCGCCGGACTCGCCGATCCGAGCGCGATGGCGGCGAACGGCTTCTTCTGGTTCTTCATCGTCGTGACCCTGCTCGTCGTCCAGCCCCTCCGCGGTTTCAATGCCCTGAGTTCGGAATACGACCTCAACACGATGGACCTCATCCAGTTGACCCGCCTCGACGCCTGGCGGATCACCCTCGGAAAATGGACCGCTCTGAACGCCCAGACCCTGCTCTTTCTCACCGGGGTCCTGCCCTACCTCGTGATGCGCTACTTCCTCGGCAACGTGAACTTCGTCGCCGACCTCGTGGCGCTCCTCTATCTCGGCCTCGGCTCCGCGCTCGCCAGCGCGATCACCGTCGGCTGCTCCGCCTTCCGTCACATCGTCCTGCGCGGAATGCTCGTGCTGGGGTTCGGGTTCGGGCTTTTCTCGCTCTTCACGATGATGCAGGCGATGATCTTCCGCTCCAGCTTCGCCGGCGCCGACCGCTTCGCCACGATGGGCCTCGCCGCCCTCGCGATGCTCTACGGCTGCTTCTTCTTCCTCTCCTTCGGCGCCAGCCGGATCGCCCCGCTCTCGGAGAACCACGCCACCCGCAAGCGCCTCGTCGCCCTGGCCTTCGCCGCCCTCTGTCTCGGCTTCGCCCGCGTCGGCTCGGAGGAGGCCGCCGTGATCGTCGTCGCCCTCATTCTCGGATTCGCCTGCATCGACGCGCTCACCGAGCCGCTTCCGGTCTTCGCGCGGGTGCTCGCCCCCTTCCGTCGAAACGCCCCCCTCCGTCTCGCCGCCTGCTTCTTTGCGCCCGGATGGCTCAGCGGCATCGCCTTTTTCCTGCTCTGCGTCGGGATTTGGACCAGCGCGGCCGGCCTGATTTCGTCCTCGAGCCTGCCGAAATCGGTGCCCAGCACCGCATTGACCTCGCTCCTCTCCATGGCCAACCTCTTCCTCTTTCCCCTGATCCCCATCCATCTTCTCTTTCCCCGCCACGCCTCGGGCAGCTTCACCTTCGGGATCTACGCTTTCCTCCAAGCTTGCCTCGCCGCCCTCACCATCATGGTCGCCGTGCTCGCCGCCGCCCTCCCGCGCCACGACGACCTCGTCCACGCCATCGTTCCGATTCCCTCGGTGCTCCTCGCCGCCGTCGAAAACGGCGGGGCGAGCCGGACCTTCGAGCTCGTCTACTTCGCCGCCGCGGTCCTCACCTTCGCTCTCGGCATCGCCGTCCCGCTGATGCGTCAGCGCGAAGCTCTGCGCGACTTCGCCCGCCATCTCAAGCCCGCCTGACGCCGTGCCTCTTCCCGACATCGCCGAGCTGAAGGCCATCGCGGCCCGCGCCCGGGCCCATGCGGAGCGCTTCGCCCTGCCGCTCCGCGAACAACGCTGGGGCGGCGGCGCGGGAGAGTTCGCCGGAGCAGGCGCCGGCAGCTCGCTCGACTTCCAGGACCACCGCGCCTACGTTCCCGGCGACGCCCCCCGCCACATCAACTGGCAGGCCTACGCCCGCTCCGGCCACTACACGCTCAAGCTTTATCGCGAGGAGGTCCGCCCCGTCGTCGAGATTCTCCTCGACGTCTCCGAGTCGATGTTCGCCGACGACGGGAAGGCGGTCCGTGTCGCCGAGCTCCTCTACTTCCTTCTCGCCTCGGCAACCCGCGCCGGCGCCTCCACCTCGCTGATCCTGCTGAAGGGCCCACACTGGCAGGTCGTCGACCGCGATGCGCTCCACCGGCACGGCTGGACCGACCTCGCCCTCGCTCTGCCGCCCACCGAGGCCGCCGCCCCGCCGGGCCTCGGCCAGATCCCCCTGCGCGCCCGTTCCCTGCGCGTGCTTCTCAGCGACCTGCTCTTCGCCGCCAATCCCGAGCCCCTTCTCCACGCCTTGGTGAGGGGACAGGGGCGCGCCGTCGTCCTCGCCCCCTTCGCCCCTTCCGAATCCGCCCCCGAATGGAGCGGCGACTGCGAATTTCTCGACACCGAAAGCGCCGCCCTGCATCGGCGCCACATCGATCCCGGCCTCCTCCGGCGTTACCTGGCGTCCTACCAGGAGCATTTCGCCCGCTGGAAAGCCGCCGCCCTGCGCACCCGCATTCCTCTCGCCAGAGTGCCCTCGTCCCCGCCCTTCGAAGCCGCCCTGACGCTCGAGGCCCTCCCCTCCTGCGCACTGATCTTCGTGTGAACCACCGGACTTTTGGATTTTCCCGACCGCTGATTTTCGCTGATTTGTCCCTTTAGCAAAACAGTGCCCACCGGACCGCCCGAATTTCCACCTTTTACCTTTCACCTTCCCACCTTTTACGGTGGCCTCCGGCCTCCATGATCTTCGCCAATCCCACCGGACTATGGGCCCTGCTCGGCATTCCCGCGATCTTGCTGATCCACTTCCTCCAGCGCGAGGCGAAGCGAATCCCCGTCAGCACGCTCTTCCTCCTCGCCCCCCTCGACCGGGAAAGCGCGGCAGGCAGGCGCTTCGACCGGCTGAGGCACTCGCTTCCGCTCTGGCTCCAGCTCCTCGGCGTTCTCCTTCTCGCCTGGCTCCTCGCCGAGCCCCGCCGGAGCAATGCCCGGGCCGTGCAGCGGATCGTCCTCGTCCTCGACGACTCCGCCTCCATGGGGGCCTTCCTCGAGGAGCTCGGGGCGGCGCTCCGCCGCGAACTGCCGCCGCTCGCCTCCTTCGCCGCCGCGACCGAATACAGCGTCCTCGAATCCTCGCCCACCGGCGCCACCCTCTACCGCGGCGCGGAGCAGACCGAGCTGCTGGACTCGCTCGCGGCCTGGCATCCCGCCGCCGGCAGCCATTCGCCGGAGCGAGCTCTGCGCGTCGGCCGCAGCCTTGCCGGCAGCGAGGGCGTTCTGATCTTCGTCACCGACCATCCCGGCGATCCCCTCCCCTTCGGCGCCCGCCGCCTCGCCGTCGGCGCCCCCATCGACAACGTCGGCTTCGCCGGGCTCCGCGTCGAGGAAGCGGAGGGAAAAGCGACTTGGCGGGCGACCCTGCGCAACTACTCCGACCGGCCCCAGACCCGCACCTGGTTCCTCGCCTCCGGGGAGCGGCGCGGGCCAACGCGCAGCCTCGGTCTGGCACCCGGGAGCAGTCTCACCCTCCAGGGCGAATTCCCCGAAGACGCGGACCGCGCCTCGCTCGTCCTCGAGCCGGACCGCTTCTCCCGAGACGACCGCCTCGATTTCGTGAGACCCTTGCCCAAGCGCCTCCTCGTCTCGCTCGCCGTCGCCCCCGCTGCCGAACCTCTTGCCGCGGATCTCGTCGCCAGCCTCGAGCGCACCGCCCCGGCCGGCCCCGGCGACGCAGCCGACCTCTGGTTCACGACCTACGATCCCCTCGCCCAGAGCGAGCCCCCCGCCGCCTCCCTCGTGCTGATGAACCAAGGGCAAGCGCCCCGCCGTTTCCTCTCCGGTCCCATCGTCGCGGCGAACCACCCCCTCGTCGCCGAACTCGACTGGCAGGGTCTCATCGCCCGGTCCACCCCCTCGATGCCCCGGCGGGAAGGCGACCTCGCGCTGCTCTGGCAGGGCGACCGCCCCCTCCTGCTCCTACGCGACGGCGCCGGCCGGCGCCAGCTGCTCGTCAATTTCGACGTCCTCCATTCCAACGCCCCCCGCCTGCCCGCCTTCGTCGTTCTCGTGCATCGTTTCGCCGCCTGGATTCGGGAGGGAAAAATCGCGGCCGAACTCCGCAACCTGGAGCTGGGCCAACCCCTCGCGCTCGCCTGCCACACCGAGGCCGACGCCTTTCCCCTCGAGATCGCGACGAAGGGCGACCGCTCCTCCATTCCCGCGCACCAGGCGCGCCAGCTCCGCGCCCCCGAGGTCCCCGGCTTCTTCCGCGTTTCCCAGGGCGGCGCCCTCCTTCTCGACGCCAGCGCCCATTTCGCCGACGTCCGCGAAGCGGATTTCTCCAAGGCCGGATCCGTCTCCGAGATCGCCCCCCTCCGGGAAAGCGTCCTCGAACAGCAAACTGCGGGCGACCCGGCCTGGTTCGTCTGGGTGCTGGCCTTTGCCGTCAGCCTGCTCCTCTGCTGGCATCTCCTCGGACGCCGGACCGGCGCCGAGACGGCCGCTTGAAACGCGCCCCGGCGATCAAGCGCCGAGGTGGCGCAGAATTCGGGCGGGATTGCCCGCGACCACGACGTCGCCGGGAACGTCCCGGGTCACCACGCTGCCCGCGCCGACCACCGCCCGATCTCCGATCGACACGCCCGGGCAGAGGATCGCGCCACCGCCGATCCAGACGTCCGATCCGATCCGGACCGGCTTGGCGGACTCGAGCCCGCCGCGCCTCTCCTTCGCATCGAGAGGATGCGTCGCGGTGTAGATCTGGACCGAAGGGCCGATCAACACATGGTCGCCGACATGAACCGGCGCGACGTCGAGCACGACGCAGCCGAAGTTGAAAAACACCTTCTGCCCCAAGTGGATGTTCCAGCCGTAGTCGCAGTGGAAGGGCGGCTCCACCCACACCTCCCCGCTGCTGCCGAACAGCTCGCCCAGAATCTCCTCGCGCTCCCGCCCGGCCCCGGGATCGCCCAGATTCAAGCGTCGGCAGAGCCTCCGACAAGCCTGCCGCTCCGCCGACAATTCGGGATCCGCAGGATCGTAGAGCTCCCCCGCCAGCATCTTCTCCCTTTCGCTTCTCATGTCTTCGGACCCCGCTCGCTCCTCGATTCCTCACCCCATCCCCGACGCCCTCAGCACCGTCTCCTGCACGGCGAGGTCGTGGACCGAGGGATAGGAGTTCTCCTTCTCCCCGCGCACGAGGGCGGCGAGGTCGGCGGCGTCGCCGACGTAGCGCCGGTAGGGCGGCTCGAACTCGAGGGTGCTGGTCCCCTTGGGATAGAGCCTGCCCCCGTCGCCGAAGGAACGCTCCCGCGAGAGCGAAAGCGTCACCTTCGGGCGGTCGAGCGGTTGGATGTGGAAGGTGCCCTCGGTGCCGCAGACCGTGAAATGCCGCCGCGAGCCCCCCTGTACCTCCAGGCCGGTGGTCCTGACCGCGGCGGTGGCCGCGGGATACTCGAGCACCGCGAGCATGTTGTCGGCGAAGTCGTCTCCGGCAGCCTCCCGCGTGCGGCGCGGGAAGGGGGCCACCCGCTCCGGCTTGCCCAGCACCCCCACGGTCAGATCGACGATGTGGCAGCCCAGCTCGAACATCGTCCCGCCCGCGAACTCGGCCAGCTCCCGGCGCTCCTGCGGCAGGATCACCTTCGACATCACCGCGTGGGTCTCGAAGACGTCCCCGAGCCATCCCGCCCCGAGCATGCGGTGGAGCAACTGCACCGCCGGGTTGAAGCGGTACATGTAGCCCATCTGCACGACGAGGCCCTTCTCGTCGGCCCGTTCCAGCAAGTCGCGGTATTCCGGCAGCGAAGCCCCGGCCGGCTTGTCGAGATGGACGTGGCAACCCGCCTCCACCGCGAGGCGGGCGTAGCGGAGCAGGTCCCGCACCCTCGTCTCGACGCCGACGACGCGGAGGCCGGGAATCCCCAGCCCTTCCTGCAAAGAGAGAAAGGGAAACCTTCCGTAGAGCGGATGCTTCTCCGCCGCAGCCCTCAGCTCGGGGTCCTCCTCGACGAGACCGACCACCTCCCACTCGTCGCTTTCGGCGTAGACCGAGAGCTTGTTCGCATGGGCGTGACCGGTGCCGATCTGAAGGTAGCGCAGGGCTCCCCCCGCTTTGGCGTCGGCCCGGGCGATCCCGGAGCAGGCGAAAGGAAGGCTTCCAGCGGCGGCAAGGACGGATCGACGGCTCGGCATGATGTCGGAAATAGGATTTGGCCACAAAAAGGCAAAAAGCATAAAAAGGAAACGGCGCAAAGCCGATGGCTTCCAGCTTCCAGCTTCCAGCTTCCGACTCCTGATACGGATTAACGACCGTTTCTGGCACAACAAGGGAAGCTGCGGCGGCCTTGGCAGTGGCATGGGCTTCCAGCCCATGCGCCGGTCCGCCACGACCGGAG
>CAYMMC010000019.1:0-16736 GCA_964391125.1 uncultured Akkermansia sp. | reverse complement strand
CCGGACGGCAGGAAGAAGCTGACGAACATGAGCGCCCCTCCGAAGAGGTAGAGCCAGTAGCTCGCCATGTTGAGGCGGGGGAAGGCCATGTCCGGCGCCCCGATCTGAAGCGGGGTGACGTAGTTCCCGAAGGCCCCGAAGGCGAGCGGCACGACTCCGAGGAAGATCATGATCGTCCCGTGCATCGCCCCGAACATGTTGTAGAGGTCTCCGGTGACCTTGCCGCTGTCGTCCAGCCAGGCCTGGAACCAGGGCCAGTCCGCGAGGAAGGGGACGGCGCGGTCGGGATAGGCGATGCTCCAGCGCATCACCATCATCAGGAAGAACCCGAAGGCGAGGAAGGTCAGCGCGGTGAAGCCGTACTGCAGGCCGATGACCTTGTGGTCGGTGGAGAAGAGGTACTTCTTCCAGAAAGGATCGCTGTGCCCGTGGTCGTCGTGGTCGCCCCGCGCCTCCGCGTGCTGATCTGCTGTTGCTGCGCTCATGCCGTAGTCTTGAAAATTGATTTCCGTCTTCCTGCCAACATGGCGGAATCCCTCGCCGAAACACTCGAACCCTCAAGAGGAAATCCTCTCAATCTTTCATAGGGGCTCGCCGGTTTCAAGGTTTACTTTCGCTCCGGAAAGCTCTGCGTCGGCGGGAATGGCGAGCAGCTCCGCCTCGACGTAGGGGACCGTCTGGTCCTTGAGCTCTTCGCGGGCCGCCTTGACCATTTCCGTGGTCACGACGCCGTCCTCGCCCTCGGGCAGGCTTCCGAATTCGCGCCGGATGTAGGTGCTGACCTGGGCGATCTTCTCGTCGTTGAGGGTGCCCCACGGCGGCATGGGCTGGTTGTAGACCTGGCCGGCGACCCGGAAGGGGCCGTTGATGCCGTGGAGGAGGATGGCGGCGAGGCGCTTGGTGCCGCCATCGACCCATTCCGAGCCGACCAGCGGAGGGAACTGCCCCGGCATGCCCATGCCGGAGGCCTGGTGGCAGGCGATGCAGTTGTTGTAGACCTTCTTTCCTTCGCTCATCCAGTCCTCGATCCACGCGACCTGCACGGCTCCGGCGTCGTCGTCGCCGAGCGAGGGGCGCGGAGCGGGCGTGTAGCCCTGCTGGATGTAGATGCTGTCCCGGAAACCGTTGCTGGCGGTGAAGAGCTGCCCTCCGCCGAGAATCAGGACCAAGGCGCCCACGATCATGACGGAGAGGCCCACGCTCCCCCGCTCGGCGGGCAGCAGGGGATCCTCGCGGCGGATCGCCTCGTGAACGTCCACGGTGTTGATCGTTCCCAGCTGATAGTCGAGGTTCTTGTCTTCGGCGGGTTCCATGTGGCGGAGAAGGGGAGAAAGCGTGCGGTGGGCTCAGTTCGAGGCGCTGAGCGAAGCGGGCAGGATCTGGTCCTTTTTCAGGGAGAGGAGGTAGTCGACGAGGGCTTCCGCCTTCGGCGTCGGCTCGTATCCCTCGCCGAAGGGCGAGGGCCTGTAGAGGTGGCGATAGGCGGGCATGGAGCTGTCGAAATCGATCGAGGTCGGATCGAGGAGGTGGCGATGCATCTCCTCGCGGGTGGTGATGCGATGCCCCACGTTGGAAAGGTCCGGCCCGATGCGCTGGTAGCCGAGGGGGGCGACCGCTTCCTTCGCGTAGTCCTGCGGCCTGGTTTCCCGGGCGAGGCCCTCCGCCTCGCGTCCGCCCCAGCCCTCGCGCCACATGTCGGGACCGGCGTAGGTGGGCCGCACCACCTGGGTGTGGCAGTAGGCGCAGCCCTCGGCGGCGTAGATCTTTCGTCCGTAGTCGCTCGCTCCGCTGCTCTGCAGGACCCGGTCGGGATAGGCGGCGAGACCGCCGTCGACCTCCTCCCCTTCCCCGTAGGGAATCGGGGCGGCCTCGGACTGGGCGCGGTAGGGGGCCACGATCAGAAAGAACCACGGCAGCGCGAAGGAGATGGCCAGCGCGGCGAGCAGTTTCCAGAAGTTGTTCGAATTCATGAAGGCGTCGTGATCGGGATTCGCGGTCTCCTCAATGGACCCCGGCGGCGGCGCGTGCGCTGGCCGCCTCGCCCGGCTCGGCGTGGATCAGGGTCGGGCCCGCCGACTTGCGTCCCTTCCCGAGGAACATCAGGGCGAGCTGGTGGAGAAAGACGAGGTTGGACCAGGTGATGAGCGCCCAGGCGGCGCATCGCCCGACGAGGTAGGCCCCGGCGTTGTCGACCGAAATGGTGAAGTCGCGGTCCCACTGGGCGAGGTCTCCGCCCTGGGCGATGCCGCCGATGAGCATCGTGGCGAGCATCGTCACGATCCCGTAGGTGCTGAACCAGAAGTGGGTGCGGATGCGCTGCCCGGAGGGCCACTCCGCCCCGGTGATGCGGGGGACGATGAAGTAGAAGGCCCCGAACATCGTCATGGAGAAGAAGCCGTAGAAGGCCAGGGTGTCGAGGCCGACGAGGAAGTGGCTGAACTGGAGGTGGCGTCCGAAGGCGAAGGTGGAGGTCAGCGCGGCGAGCACCGCGTAGAGCGCCAGCATCAGCATCCCCACCACGGTGAAGCGGAGCGAGGGGCTGTATTCCCAGATCTTGCTGCAGCCCTTGAGGGTGAGCATCAGGTTGGCCACGGTCGCGAAGATCCCGAGGAGGATGAAGATGGCGGCGGCGCTGCTCACCCCCGGCATCCACGCCGGGAAGGGCCCGCCCATGTAGCGGGAGAAGCCCGTCCAGCCCGCGAGGACCGCGAGGATCCAGAAGCTGGCCTGGGCCATGGCGTAGCTGTAGATGGGGCGTCCCGAGATCTTCGGAACGATGTAGTAGGCCACGGCCAGCCCGATCGGCGCCATCCAGAAGTAGATCAGATTGGAGATGTACCAGGCGTTCGTCCCCGCGCCCATGGCGGGGGCCGACCCCTTGTTGATGAAGAAGTTCGCGGTCAGGAAGATCCACGGGAACCAGACCGCCGCTCCGATCAGATACAGCTCGGAGATGTAGAACAGCGAGTTGCGGCGGGCGCGGAACATGGGCACGACCCAGAGCACGCACATCGCGTAGGAGATCGCGAAGACCGGCCAGAGCCAGCCGGGGAAGTCGAGCAGGGGGATGGAGCGGCTCGCCCCGCTCCAGATCGCGACGACCGCGACGAGGACGCCCGCGTTCCAGACGTGCCCGGCGACGGTGATGGCCACGGGATGCTCGATGCGCGAGCGGGTGAGGCGGGCCATCAGCCAGAGCATGGCGCCGATGCCGGCCTGCATCGCCCATCCGTAGACCAGCGCGACGCCGTGGACGGGAAAGAGGCGGCCGTAGCCCATGAACGCACAGCCGTCCCACAGCTCGGGCCAGCGCAGCTTCACGGCGCTGAGAAAGCCGAAGGCCGTCGCGAAGAGCAGCCAGGCGGCGGCGCTGGTGAAGAAGAACATCACCGGATAGCGCGCCGAACGGTCGATCGCGGCCCGCTCTTGCAAATCCTCCGGAGTGGGTTGTGGCACTGTCATAGGGGTTCTCGAATTCACTTCGCCGGGTTAGTTCTGGGCTGGAGCAGGCGCTTCGGCCTTGGGGGCTTCCGCCTTGGGAGCTTCGGCCTTGGGGGCTTCGGCCTTGGGAGCTTCGGCCTTGGGGGCCTCCGCCTTGGGAGCCTCGGTCTTGGGGGCCTCGGCCTTGGGAGCCGCCGACTGTTCCATTTGCTTCAGGAAGGTGGGCGATCCCGGCACGACGAGTTCGGTCGCGGCGGGCTTCTCGGGCGACTTGGCGATGGAGGCGAGCGCGGCGGCCAGCTTCGTCTCGTCGACGAGCGCGGATTGCGCCTCCGCCACTTCGGCGAGGTTCGCCCAGCGCTGCTGCGTCGTCTCTTTGGTGAATTCGCCCTGGAAGGCCCGGTTCTCGGGGTTTTTCGTTTCGAGCCGTCCGGAGAGGATCAGCGCGAGGAAGCCGAACAACGCGAAGATGACGAGGGTCCAAAGGACCGCCTTCAGGTTGGTGCAGCAGGGTTTTCCGGAGTCGTTCATGGAAATGGGGGCCGTTTGCCTGGGGTCAGTTCACCACGTTGAGGGACTCGTCGAGGCGCGGATCGCGGCAGGGGAAGAGGCTCGCCGAGCCCAGTTGTCTCAGCAGGAAGTATCCGAAGAGGCCCCCGACGGTGACGAAGGCGAGGATGTCGAAGGCCCAGGCGCCGGGAATGGTCATGGCGATGCCCTCGGCGCCGAGGTGGGCGGTGAGCGACGGCCCGCGCTCGGGGATGATGATCCAGTAGAGGTCGAAGGCATGCATCAGCAGGTTCCAGCCCGCGATGCCGGAGATGACCAGGGGCATCTTCTTCACCTGCTGGGGAAGGAGCAGGAGGAAGGGGATGAAGAAATGCCCGATGACGAGGAAGGCGATGCTGTAGGCGTTCCAGAAGCCGGTGTTCCGCATCAGGAAGAACTTGGTCTCTTCGGTGATGTTCGCGTACCAGATCAGGAAGAACTGCGAGAAGGCGATGTAGGCCCAGAAGATGACGAAGGCGTGCATCAGCTTGCCCATGAGGTGGTAGTGCTCCATCGTCACGACCTTGGTGAGGTAGCCGTAGCGGCGCAGCAGGGTCAGCAGGATGATGAGGAAGCCCATCGAGTTGAGCGCCGCGCCCGCGAAGAGATAGACCCCCCACATGGTCGAGAACCAGGCGTAGTCGAGGCCCATGAGCCAGTCGAAGACGAGGAAGGTCCATGCCGTCGCGAAGGGGAGCAGCAGCCCGCAGCTCCAGCGGCGCATCCAGCGGAACCATTTCGGGTCGCCGTCCTGGTCCTGCTTCAGCGACCAGCCCCGGAGGAGGAAGGCGACGCCGGCGAGGACGACGAAGTAGAAGACGTGGCGCAGCCACCAGAAGCCCTCGTTGAGGTAGCCGCGCTTCTTGAAGAGGAGGGCCGCGTCGTGCAGGAAGTGCTGGTCCACGAGCGTGGCGGTGGCGCCGGCCTCGCTGAGGTCCTCCTCCGCCAGTTTCGCCGCCCTCTCCTCGAGCTCGGCGATGCGCCGCTCCAGATGGAGGCGGTGCCCCGGGCTGGGCGAAGCCACGTCGGCGAGATCCTTCTTCGCCGACTCCACGGCGGCCTTGGCCTCCTCGATCGCCGCGGTGCGGGTCGCGATGTAGTCGGCCTTCTCCTTCTCCGCCGCCTCGGCGGCGTGGTGCAGGACGGCCTTTCGCTCCGGGAACCATTCCCAGAGCGCGTCGCGGAAGCTGGGGAAGGCGAGGATCGGCAGCGCGAGGACGAGCATGAAGGGGATCAGGCTCGCGAGGTTCTCCATGAGGCGGCGCACCACGGTGCCCCAGCCCGAGTTGCTGGCGTGGTGGAGCATCGTCCAGAAGAGCCCGCCCACGGCAAGGGAAAGGAAGAAGATCACGGCGAAAAGCCAACTGTAGCCCATCGCGCCGGCCTTGCCGGGCATGGCGAAGCTGAGGATGAAGAACAGCAGAAAGCCGCCACCTCCCACCCCCAGGCAGATGCGCTGGAGCTGGGCGGGGATGTTGAAGCGCTCCCCGTCGCGGTAGTCGTCTCCGTCTTTGATTCCGGCCATAGATCTTGCAGCGGTTGAAAAGGAATTGCGGTCAGTTGTCCGACGCGGCTTGCAGTCCGCGCAGGTAGGCCACGACGGCCCAGCGGTCGCTCACGGAGAGAACGCCGTTGTAGGGCTCCATGAGTCCTTTGCCGTGGGTGATGGTCCAGAAGAGCTGCCCCTCGGGCAGGGCCTTGACCCGCGGATCGAGCAGGTTCGCGGTCGGCGGGATGAGCCAGTATTTCGAAACGATGCCGGCGCCGTTGCCGGAGTCGCCGTGGCAGGGGGTGCAGGTGATCTGGTAGCGCTCCTTGCCCCGGGCGAGGAAGGCCTCGTCGATCGCCAGCTCCTCGGGGAAGCCCTTGCCGTAGTAGTCGCCGAAGAGGCCGGTGTCGTAGTAGCCCTCGCCACGCGAGTAGTCGAGGCGGCTGCCGACGAGATCCTCGCCGGGCAGGTCGTGGCCGAAGGGGACGGTCCCCTCGACCGGCTTCCGGGCCCCCTGCCCGTTCTCGAAGAAGCTGCTCGGCTTCTGCGCCTTCACCTTGTACTGGTTGTCCATGTCGGGGAAGAGCATGAAGGGAGGCGACGAAAACTTCTCGCCGCGGGGCCCGAGGGCCAGGGCGACGGTGATCGAGGCGATCGCGAGAATGAGGAAAAACCAACGCATGTTGCCAGAATTCGGTTCAGTAGTTCACTTCCTCGATCTTCCCCGCGCCGATTTCGGCGAGGAGCTCCTTCGTCTGTTCCCGTTTGAACCTCGGATCGCGGGCCTCGATCACGAGGAGGAATCCGTCGTTCGAAAACTTGGCGAAGAGGGGCGAGTTGAAGAGAGGATGGTTCCAGCGCGGCAGCAGGATGATGGCGAAGAGCCCGAAGACCGTCGCGAAGGCCGAGAGCAGGATGGTCAGCTCGAAGGTCACCGGAAAGAAGGCCGGGAGGGTGAACAGGTTCGTGGGCTTGTCCTGCACCACCGTGGGGTAGAGGCTCACCTGGGTGAAGAACTGCATCACCAGGGCGACCAGGGAGCCGGCGATGCCGCCGCCGAGGACGAGGGCGGAGAGCCAGCTCTTGCCCAGCCCCATGGCGTGGTCCATGCCGTGGACGGGATAGGGCGTGTGGACGTCCCAGCGGCGGAAGCCCGCCTCGCGGATCTTCTCGGCGGCGTGGTAGAGGCCCGTGGCGGAGTCGAATTCCGCGACGTAGCCGAAGAGCTCGTTCGAACTGGAGGATGGATGGCTCACGATTCCTGCGAGGTTGGGGATTCCGTTGGTCTTACTTCGCCGCGGCCCGGCGCTTGTCCTTCAGCCGCTTCCATTCGGGATGGTGCGGATCCGACTCGGGCAGCACCCCCTTGACCTCGCTGATCGCGATGACCGGGAGGAAGCGGAGGAAAAGGAGGAAGAGCATCATGAACAGGCCGAAGCTGCCGGCGAAGAGGAGCTTCTCCACCCAGGAGGCCGAGTAGTAGCCCCACTGGCCGGGGAGGGAGTCGCGGGCGAGCGAGGGCGGGATGATGACGAAGCGCTCGAACCACATCCCCGCGTTGACCAGGTTCACGATGATGAAGACCATCCAGAGGTTGTGCCGCGACCACTTGAACCAGAAGACCTGCGGGGCGATGACGTTGCAGAAGAACATCAGGTAGTAGGCCCAGGTGTAGGGGCCGGAGAGGATGCGCAGGTGGAAGGCGTCGGTCTCGTAGGCGTTGGCGCTGTAGTAGCTGATGAACAGCTCCATGATGTAGGCGTAGCCGACGATCGTCCCGGTGAGCAGGATGATCTTCGCCATGTTGTCGATGTGCTTCGCGGTGATGAGGTCCTCGAGGCCGTAGAGCTTTCGCACCGGCAGCATCAGGGTCAGCACCATGGCGAAGCCGCCGAAGATCGCGCCCGCGACGAAGTAGGGCGGGAAGATGGTGGTGTGCCAGCCGGGGATCACCGAAGTGGCGAAGTCGAAGGACACGACGGAGTGGACCGAAAGCACCAGCGGGGTCGAGAGGGCCGCCAGCAGCAGGTAGGCCATCTCGTAGTGGCGCCATTGCCGGTTGCCGCCGCGCCAGCCGAGGGCGAAGAAGCCGTAGAGCCGCTTCGCCACCCCCTTGGCGCGGTCGCGCAGCGTCGCGAGGTCGGGGATGAGGCCGATGTACCAGAAGATGACCGAGACCGTGAAGTAGGTCGAGACGGCGAAGACGTCCCAGAGCAGCGGGCTCTTGAAGTTCTGCCAGATGCCGTTCGAGTTCGGAATCGGGGCGAGGAACCAGACCAGCCAGAAGCGGCCCACGTGGAATCCGGGGAAGATCCCGGCGCAGATCACCGCGAAGATGGTCATCGCCTCGGAGGCCCGGTTCACCGAGGTCCGCCATTTCTGGCGGGTCAGGAAGAGGATCGCCGAAATCAGGGTGCCGGCGTGGCCGATGCCGATCCAGAAGACGAAGTTCACGATGTCCCAGCCCCAGGCGACGGGGTGGTTCATGCCCCAGACGCCGACGCCGGTCGCGACGAGGTAGACGAGGCTGAAGAGCAGGCAGAGGAAGCCGAAGACCGAGGGGACGAAGAGCACCCACCAGATCAGGGGCTGGCGGTTCTCCACGATGCCGCAGATCCGGTCGGTGATCCAGCCGAGGGAGCGGTTGTTGAGCACGAGGGGCTCCCGCGCCACCCCTTCCGCTTCGGAGGGATGCACGGCCGCGTTCGCTTTGGAAAGATTTGCCATGGTCGGAAGAGACTCGGATCAATGCATCTTGGAAGTCGCGGTGCCCACCAGCTCCGCCCCCGGCATCTTGGGGTTCGGGTTTTTGATGCGGGCCAGATAGCTGGTCCTCGGACGGGTGCCGATATACTTCAGAAGATCGTAGTTGCGAGGGTTTTTCTTGGTCGCGTTGATTTTGTCCTTCGGGTCCTTCAGGTTGCCGAAGACGATGGCGCCGGCGCCGCAGGCGTCCTGGCAGGCGACCGAGAAGGAGTTGGTCTTCACCTGGATGTCGGCCGAGTCGCGGGCCGCCGCCTTCGCCGCGATCTTCGCGCTGTTGATGCGCTGCACGCAGTAGGTGCATTTCTCGATGACCCCCCGCATCCGCACGGTGACGTTGGGGTTCTTCTGGAGGCGCTGGGTCGTGGTCGCGTTCCCGGAGGCCGGGGCCAGCGGGCCGAAGTGGAGGCCTCCGGCCTCGATGCCCGCCACCTTGATCTTCTCGAGGGGGCGCTTGTTGTAGTCGTAGTAGTTGAAGCGGCGCGCCTTGTAGGGGCAGTTGTTCGCGCAGTAGCGGGTGCCGATGCAGCGGTTGTAGGTCATCGAGTTGAGACCGTCGCCGGTGTGGGTCGTGGCGTTGACCGGGCAGACCGTCTCGCAGGGGGCGCTCTCGCACTGCTGGCAGGAGACGGGCTGGGGAATCATCTCGATCTGGTCGTCGTCGACGGGGCGGCGGCCCGGCTCGATCTTGGTCTCCTCCTTGCCCGCGATGTAGTCGAAGACGTTGCCGAGCGCGGCCACGGTCTCCTCGTCCTTCGGACTGGTGAAGTAGCGGTCCATGCGGATCCAGTGCATCTCGCGACCGTTCATGACCTGCTCCTTCCCGACGATGGGGATGTTGTTCTCCGCCTGGCAGGCGATGACGCAGGCGTTGCAGCCCGTGCAGGTGTTGAGATCGACCGTCATGGCCCACTGGTGGTGGGGGTCGACGCGGAACTCGTGCCCGGCCATCACGCCGATGACCGCATCGCCCGGCACCTCGGCGTTCATGTAGTCCACGCCCTTGTAGAAGGACTGGTTCTCGGGGATGTGGCTGTCCATCCCCTGGTACTGGGCGAAGGTCGGGCTCTGCTTCAGCATCTCGACGGTGCCTTCGCGGGCGATGGCGCGCCCCTCCATGCTGTAGTGCTCCGCCGTGAGGGCCAGCGGATGCTTGCCGCCGAGCTTGCGGTGCAGCACGCCGGTGACCACATAGGGTTGGGCGGTGGTGAGAAGAGGGTAGGCGTTGAAGCCGACGCCCCGGCTGGCGGTGCCGGTGGCGAGGTCGCCGTAGTAGCCCAGCGCGAGGCTCACCGCGAAATCGGCGTGGCCCGGCGAGCGCAGCACCGGGGCCTGGACCCGGCGGTCGCCCACGGAGAACTCGACGAGGTCGCCGTCCTCGAGCCCCAGTTCGGCGGCGGTCGCGAAGCTGACGAGCGCGGCGTTGTCCCAGGTGAGCTTGGTGATCGGATCCGGCGCCTCCTGGAGCCAGCCGTTGTTGGCGAAACGCCCGTCGTAGACGGAACTGCTCGTGGCGAGGGCGATCTCGAGCCCTTCCGGATGGGGGAAGTCGGGGATCGTGGCCTTTGCCAGCGCCGCCTTCTGGGCCGCGGGATCGCCGCCCGGATTTCCGGCGGGGAGCTTGATGTCGGCGGCGAAGCCGTCGCGCAGAGTCGCGATCCAGTCCTTGCCGCCGAGCGCGGCGTGGGACGCCTTCACCCGCTCGAGCAGGGCCGCGCCGGAGGCGTCCTCCTGGAGCAAGGAAAGCAGGAAGCGGTCCACCGAGACACCGCCCCAGAGCGGGTCGATCATCGGCTGCTGCACGGAGTAGACGCCGGAGAGGCTGAAATGGTCGCCCCAGGCCTCGAGGTAGTGCGCCCCCGGCACGTGCCAGGTCGCGATCTTGGCGGTTTCGTTGTAGGAGACGCCGACGTGGACCAGCTCCTTGAGCCCCTTGAGCTTGCCGGGCAGACCGAGGTTCGAGGGCGCGTCGAAGGCCACGTCGCCCTCGTTCAGGACGAAGAGCGTCTCGACCTCCTTCTTGTCGATCGCGGAGGAAAGCGCCTCGATGCCCTCCGTCGCCGGCAGGGCGTGGTCGACGAGCGAGATGATCGGACCGTAGGCGCCGAGCGCACGGTTCGCCGCCGCGACGAGGAAGTGGACTTCGGCCGAATGGCGACGGCCGGCGAGGAGGACCGCCTTGCCCTTGGACGCGGCCAGGTCGGCGGCGCATTCCCTGATCCAGTCCTGGCGGTAGACCGCAGGGACGAGGCGGGAAGCCACGGCGTCGGCGAGCTCGCCCAGCGCGGCGTCGCCCAGCAGGGTGGCCAGCTCCTTCGCGACCAGCGCCGTCACCGGCAGGATCTGGGAGGAGGCGAGGCGGTAGCGGTGGTCGGCCATCCCGCCGGTTTCGGTGAAGGCGGACTCGACGGCGTAGAGACGGCCCACGCCGGCTTCGCGCTCGGGGTCCCGGGTCGCGGAGAATTCGCGGATGGAGTCCTCGCCCACGGGATCGTATCCGAGGAAGTCGCAATCCAGCGAGAGGATGCGGTCGGCGCCCTTGAGGTCGACCACCGGCAGGACCCCTTCGCCGTAGAGGGCGGCGGCGGCGGCCTTCGCGCCGGGGGAGGCCAGCGCCTCGTAGGAGAAGAGGCGCAAGCCCGGCAGCGCCGCGGTCAGATCGGCGAGCAGCGCCTTGCGGGTCGGCGAGGTCGAATCGGACAGCAGCAGCCCGACCTTGGCGCCCGACTTCGCCTCGCGGAAGGGCGTCAGGAAGGTCTCCTCGAAATCGCGCGCCACCGTCTCCTTGCCCGCCCGGCGGTAGCCCTTGGAGCGGTCCTGGTCGTAGAGATCCAGGATCGAGGCCTGGGTGAAGGCGGTCGAGCCGCCCCCGACGGCGGGATGGAGGCGGTTTCCGTCCACTTTCGTGGGGCGCCCCTCGTGGGTCGTGACCACGAGCGGGTCGCAGCCCAGACCGCCGAGCCGCGGCTTGGCCGTGGAGTAGTAGAGGGCCTTGCCGGGAATGACCCATTCGACGTGCTCGTTGTAGGGCACGAGATGCTCGAGGGGGCGGCTGCAGGCCACTCCGAAGCCGGCCAGGGCGGTCGAGGCCCCCATCAGCTTCACGAAGCCGCGGCGCGAGGTCTCGTCGAGCTCCAGCTCCTGGGCGCCCTGGGGAAACTCGCGCTCCAGCCAGCCCTTGAACTCGTTCGACCCCTCCAGCTCGCCAAGACTCCGCCAATGGATCCGGGAGGCTGCCTCCTCGGCCGGGTGATGCCACTTACGCTTCATTCGCAATTCGTTCCGATTGTCGTTCCAGCCTTCGAGATCAATGGTGGCAGGCGGAGCAGTCCTGGGGCGGCCGCACTCCCCAGGCCTTCTGCAGGTGGGCGCCGATCAGCTCGCGGCTCCAAGGCTTGCCCGCATCCGCCTTCTTCAAATCCTCCGCCGGGGTCGCCGTCTTGCCCGCGACGTAGGCGTAGAAGGCGTCCGGATCCAAGTCCTCGGCCTTCCAGTCCAGATTGGTGATTTGGTCGAGCGGACGCAGCACTTTCTCGGGGCTGCGATGGCAGTCGAGGCACCAGCTCATGCTGAGGGGCTCGGCGTGGTAGACGACCGGCATCTCGTCGACGCGACCGTGGCATTCGACGCAGCTGACGCCGCGGTTGACGTGGGCCTGGTGGCTGAAATGGGCGTAGTCGGGCACCTTGTGGAGCTGCACCCACTGGATCGGCTCCCCGGTGTAGCCCTCGTAGTTCGTGTCCATGGCCCGGCGCAGGGGCTCGAGCTTCGGCGAGTCGGACTTCACCTTCCCCGGACCGTGGCAGCTCCAGCAGGCTTGGGCGGCGGGAATGTTCGAATGGGGCGAGTTCTCCACGTGGCTGTGGCAGTAGCGGCAGTCCATCCCGAGCTGGCCCGCGTGCAGGCTGTGGTCGAAGGGGATGGGCTGCTGCGGCATGTAGCCCACCCGGGTGTATTTCGGCGTCCAGGAATACCAGGCGACGGCCATGACACAGGTCCCCAACGCGCCGAGGCACACGAGGATTTTGATCGCCAAGAGGTTCGTCCAACGGGGGAAAATATTGCCCATGTCGTAGCAGAAGAATCGCCACTAAATCGCTTGTGAAAAATTTCACAAGCGATTTTTCAAGAGAAAGCGCCTCTCTCGCCGGAAATGGATGGAAAGGCCCTCCCCCCAAGGCGTTTCGCGACGTTTCGCGACGTTCCGCCCCGTCGCAGGGGCGTTCCGGACTCCGCTCCCCTATTTCTACCTCACTTCGCCCAGTCCGGCGCCTCGCCGTCTCCGGTCGGCTCCCCCGCGAGCACCCAGGAGAGGTTGAGCCGGGCGAACTGCATCGCGGTGTAGCGTCCCTCCGGCCCGCCTTCGAAGAGGACGTAGACCACGCCCTCCTCGGACGTGCCGGGGCGTCCCGTCGCGAGGGAGGAATAGGCGCTGTGCGACTCGTTGAGAAGCCGCTTCACCGGCCAGCTCCGGCCGCCGTCGAAGCTCGCCCAGAGGGTGAGCCGTTCGCGTTCGCCGCCGGCGGTGTCGGCGTTGCTGTAGAGGAGGACGTCGCGGCCTTTCACCGGCAGGCGGACGAGGCCGCCCTTCATGCCGTAGCCGCGCCCGTAGCCGCCGCCGTCGACGAGCACCGGACTGACGCGCAGGCCTTCCCAGGTGGCCCCGCCGTCGTCGCTCCAGGCTTCGCGCCGGTAGATCTCGTCGGGCCGCAGCTCGCGGGCGCGCGCCTTGTCGTAGTAGCCGCTGCAGCTGCGCGAGTTGAAGTAGAGGCGTCCGTCGCCCAGCTCGACGATCGCCGCCTCCTCGGTCGTGGCCTCGGGGAACAGGCCGCCGACCTGCCAGGTGGCGCCGCCGTCGTCGCTGTAGATCGCGCAGCTGTGGATGCCGTCGACGGGCTTGCGGTCCGAGGGATGCTCCTTGGCGAGGGGCCGGAAGGTGGCGGAGACGATGAGGCGGCCGCGATGCGGTCCATGGCGCAGGGTGATGCCCCCCTCGCTGGCGTTGGCGTGGAGGATGTAGAAGCGGTCGTCGTCCTTCTGCCCGTGGACGCCGCGGGTCTTGAAGCCGGTCCGCTCCATCCACTTCATCACCTCGTTCGGCTTCACCTCGACGGGCTGCTCGATCCAGGTCTGGCCGTGGTCCTTGCTCCGCCAGAGCCGGTCCTGGCCGTCCCAAAGCCGCACGCTGAGGATGTCGCCGCGGTTCTCGTCGACGATGAAGTTGCTGTCGAGAAAGCCGAAGGGCACCTCCTCGGCCTCGCCCCAAGTCCGGCCGCCGTCGGCGCTGCGGCGCAGGAGCTTGTCGTAGTTCCGCATGGCGAGGACGGTGCCGTCGAGGGCGACGGCGAGGTAGGGCTCCCGGACCCGGTCCTCGCCCTCGAAGACCACGCCCTTCTCCAGGAAGGCCTCGCCGAGGAAGGGCTCCAAGGGACCCTCGACCGGACGGCCTGCGGCGTTCGGAGGCGGGCCGTCCGCGATGGCGATGGAAGCCGCGGCGACCCACCCGAGGACGCTCGCGGCGAAAAGGAAACGGGTCCGTTTGCTCGATCGACTTGCTTGCATCCGGACAGTTCTACCCGGCTGCGCCCCGCCGGGCGATCAAAAAGCGGACGCGATCCCGCCGCGCCCTGCGTCCGATCCCTCGTGTTTCCAAGGACGGGCCGCCTCAGCGCCGCCGCTGGCGCTTCGAGCCTCCCCCGCCCTCCCCTCTCGGCGGCGGCGCCGAGGGGCGGGCGCCGCCGTAGCCCGGAGGCGCGGGGACGACCTGCGCCCGGCCGGCGCTCTGCCCGCCGCCCCGTCGCGGCGGCGGCGCTGCCTGGGTCCGGCCGGAGCCCCGTCCGCCGGACGCCCGTTGGGGCGGGGGGACGACCTGTCCCCGACCGGCCCCCTGCGCACCGCGGGGCCCGTGGGCGGCGCCTCCGCCACGCGATCCGCCTCCGTAGGCCGGCCCGGACCCGGAATGGGGGCGCGGGGGGTAGTAGGGGGCGCGCACGCCGCGGTGGCCGTGGTGATGATAGCCCCGATAGGGGTAGCCGCGATGATAGTAGTAGCCCGGGTCGTAGTAGCGGGTCCGGTAGTAGCCGCCCGAGTAGTAGGGGCCGTAGGGCGCTCCGTAGTAGCCCCCGTGATGCCCGTAGTAGGGATGGTCGGAATGGCAGGAGGAGAGCAGACCGACCGCGAGGACGAGGGCCGACATCTGGAGAAGCCGGAGCAAGATGGTTTTCACGCCCTAATCAACCCAACAAACGCGATTCCTTCAATCTCTCTTTCGAGCCCTCCGACGATTTCGGCGAGCTTGCCGGGAAGGCGAAAGCTCCCAATTTCCTTGCGTCGAGGACCCCGCCCGCGCTACCCTCGCCCCATGCCCCCCCTGAACGAGCACCCTTTCCGCATCCGCCCCGGCCAACGCGTCGATCTCGGCGCCTTCCCCACCACGGACGAAACCCTCTTCCCCGTGGAAAAAAAGGAAGGCAAGGAGCTCTTCGACCGCTTGGAGGACCGCATCGACGAGCTCCAGGAGCGGCTCTACGCCGAGGGCAAGCGCCGCCTCCTCGTCGTCCTCCAGGCCATGGACACCGGCGGCAAGGACGGCACCATCCGCAACATCTTCGACAAGATGGATCCGCAAGGAGTCCGCGTCGCCTTCTTCAAGCGGCCGAGCGAGATCGAGCTGGCCCACGACTACCTCTGGCGCGTCCACCGGCACGTGCCCGGAGACGGCCAGGTCGTCATCTTCAACCGCAGCCACTACGAGGACATCGTCGCGGTGCGGGTGCGGGAGATCTTTCCCGAAGCCGTCTGGTCGCGCCGCTACCGCCACATCGTCGAGTTCGAGCGCATGCTGGTCGAGGAGGGCACCACCCTCGTGAAGCTCTTCCTCCACATCTCGAAGGACGAGCAGAAGGAGCGGCTCCAAGAGCGCCTCGACGATCCCGAGAAACATTGGAAGTTCAACCCCGGCGACCTCGACGACCGCGCCCTCTGGCCGCAGTTCATGGAGGCCTACGGCGATGTCCTCGCCGAGACCAGCACCGACCACGCGCCCTGGTACGTCGTGCCCGCCGACCGCAAATGGTACCGCGACCTCGTCGTCGCCGACATCCTCGTGAAGACCCTCGACGCGCTGGAGATGCGCTATCCTCCCATCGAGTTCGACCCCGGGTCGGTCCGGATCGAGTGAGGCGGCCGGGCGGCAAGATGCTTGGAAGGCGCCGGGGAGCCCCCAGGTCGCCGCCTCGCATGGCTCGGCGAAGCCGTCCTCCTCGCCGATGGGCCGGACCGGCGGCAGATCGAGCGTGGTCCTCATCCATCCGGCGCCATTTGGTTTCGCACCAGATGCCAAAGAGGCCCAACCCGCCCCCCGCTGCGCCGATCCTCACGGCGACGGCTTTTCCGCTTGGGCAACGGGTTTGCCGGCACGATCCACGAGGCGCGTTCCCACAAAGACGACACGGGTTTCTCCTTTGCGAGTCTTCCCGGCCCACGTCACCACCTGACCATCCATGACCTCGATACTCGGCAAA
Organism: uncultured Akkermansia sp.; assembly: GCA_964391125.1. GTDB lineage: Bacteria > Verrucomicrobiota > Verrucomicrobiia > Verrucomicrobiales > DEV007 > Arctic95D-9. Next base: position 971 of record CAYMMC010000019.1, on the reverse strand, counting down.
GGCAAATGACCGGCCAAGGGGAACATACAAGTGCGGCGCTCCGCGCCGCTTTGGATCCGACGTCGAGGGAGTCGCGAAGGACCGGAGAGAAGCTTCGGACCTTCTTGCCGGGTTCGATCCAAAGCGCCGGGAACCGGCGCACTCCAAAACGCTCCAAAACGCTTCGCGGCATTCGGAGGGGCGAAGGTCCCAATCGTCCCGATCGCGATGGGGCATCGACATCCACCCTTGATCCATCCGACTGGAATCGCTACAACACGGACATGCCCGTCTCCTCCATCGCTGCCATTCTCCTCCGCCTCTACTCGCTGAGCCTGATATTGACGGGATTATCACAAGCGGTTGGAATTCTCGCCCATTCGGGCGCTTTGCTTCCGGACTCCCTGGTCTTCGCCTCGGCCTTGCCTCCCTTCATTGCCGGGGCCCTCCTCTGGTTCCTCGCGCCGCCGCTCTCCCGCTTCCTCGCAGGACGGAAGGAAGGAGCGGTCCATCTCGAAGGAGTCGCCGAAGAACAACTCCACTCCACCGCTTTCCTCGGGCTCGGTCTCTGGTTCGCCCTCCCCTCTTTCGCGAAGGTCTTCAACTGGATTCACTATTTCTCCGCCAACCATTCCTTTCCCTCCGCTTCGATCGACGAGGAGCGGCACCTCTTCTACGAGTTCACGGAAGATCTGCTGACCTTTGCCGCCGGATTGTTTCTCGTGTTCACCTGCCGGATGTGGGCGGCGAAGCTGGCGAGGCATCGCAGGCGAACGCAGGAGAGTCCGCTCCCTGCGGAGCGTTGATTGCGCGGATCAAAGGAGCGCGGGCGCTCCTGTCCATGGGCGTCAGAACAAATTCCGGGAATCTTGGTGCGATCCATTGACTCACGATCATTCTCCAATGGGTGATCTTGCCGCGAGGCGGGTAGGGCCGCGCGGCCGATCGGGCGTCCCTACGACCTTCGTTCCCCGAGCGGGCCGCTCGGGGCT
>CAYMMC010000018.1:0-16796 GCA_964391125.1 uncultured Akkermansia sp. | reverse complement strand
GGTCCTCGTCAGCGGGATGGCGGGCGCCCGCGAGGGCTGGCGCGAGGTTCCCTACGTCTCGGCCCCTTGCGGCGTCGAGGCGGTGGCCGACGCGGCCGTTTCGGTCCCCAGCGCGACGTTCGGGGAGGTCTTTCTCGTCCCCGGCGTCCGCCGCGACGATCCCGTTGCGGGCAGCGTCGACGTGATGCGAGGCGAGGAAAGCCAGGCGGCGGGACTGCTCCCGACGCTACCGCAGGAGGGTGCGGTCCTCTGCCTGCCGGGCACGCATTCGAAATGGATCGTCTGCCGCGAGGGCAGGATCGAGACCTTCCGCACCTGGATGACCGGCGAGGCCTACGACCGCCTCACGCGCGAGAGTCTCGTTGGCGGCGACGGGACCCCGGCGGCGCCGGATTCCCTCGCCTTCCGTCTCGGTTGCGACGCCTCCTCGGCGCCGGGCGGCCTGCTCCATCAGCTCTTTCTCGCCCGCACCGGGATGCTGGCGGGGAGGCTCCGGCCCGACGAAGTGCGCAGCTTCGTCTCGGGCCTGCTCGTCGGGCACGAGCTCGTCGAGGCCCGTCGCTTCGCCTCCGGCCTGCCCATCCATCTGGTCGGCGACTCCGCCGCCGTCGCCGCCACCGCGGCGGGCATGAAGCATCTCGGACTGTCCTTCCGGCGGGAGTCCGGGGACGCGCACCTTCTCGGCCTGCTCGCCATCGCCCGCCGGAGGGGATGGATGGCGGGGAAGGGCTGACGGCGTAGGCGAAAGACGTCACCCCGCCGCCTCGTCGAGCTGCGCCTGACCGAAGCAACGGGGCGAAAGCACGGTGATGGTGTTGCCTCGGGTGAGGATCCAGCCGCGCTCCCGGAACTTGGAGAGGGTCCTGGAAAGCGTCTCGGGCACCGTGCCGATCTCGGCGGCGAGGAGGTATTTCCGCGAGGGGAGCGCGATGACGGCGGGATCGTCCTGTCCCGAACAGCGGGCGAGGAGCCAGTCGCGCAGCCGCTCCGCGACGCTGCGGTGCTGCATGCCGCCGAGCTTGTCGACGAGGGAGCGGAGGTGACGGCTCATCGAGGCGAGGAGCCGCATCGCGATCTCGGGCTGCGAGGCGATCATGCGGGCGAGGTCGGCGCGGCGGACCAGGACGAGGGTGGCGACCGACTCGGCGCGTGCGCTGACGGGGCTGGACTCCGCGTCGGCGAGAAAGAACTCGCCGAAGGATTCCCCCTCGTGGAAGATGCGGATGACGGTCTCGCGCCCGGCTTCGTCGAGGCGATGCACGTTCACGACGCCTTTGCCGACGACGAAGCAGCCGGCGGGCGAGTCGCCCTCGTGGAAGAGGTAGGCCTGCTTCGGGACCTGCCGGAGCTCGGAACAGCGGGCGACTTTGCGGAGGTCGGTCTCGCCGAGCTCGCCGAAGAGGCGGGTCGAGCGGAGGATCCCGATGATTTTCCAAGCATCGTCGCGGCCGGGAGATGGGGGGGAATCGGGCATGAAGAATTAATCCAGATAAAACTATCCTTTTTTGATCCAAGTCAAGGAGAACTGCGGCTTCGTCGATAAGTTGCACCCATGCCACAGCTTTGTTCCGCTGCGGCGCCCACCCATCCGCTTGACCCATGCTATCGAAATTCCAGGCCCGCGCCTTCTTTCTGGGCGGCACCGCCGTGTTCACGGGGATCTTCCTCATCCTCACCATCGACACCCACCGGCAGGTCCCGGCGCAGACCAACGCCGACCAGATCGACGACCATGTCCGGGCCGGCAAGAAGCTGTGGGAGGCGAACAACTGCATGGGCTGCCACACGCTCTTCGGCGAGGGGGCCTACTACGCGCCGGAGCTGACGAAGGTGGTCGACCGGCGCGGCGCGGATTGGATCCGGGTCTTCATGAAGGATCCGGAGGCGATGTTCCCCGGCCAGCGGAAGATGGTGAAATACGACTTCGGCGAGCAGCAGATCGACGACATCATCGCCTTCCTCGATTGGTGCGGCAAGGTCGACCTGAACGGCTTCCCGGCGGATCCGCCCCTGCAGAAGCTGATGCAGCCGCCCGCCGGCCTCGAGGCGAGCGCAAGCGGTGAGCTGCCCGCCTCGGTCGCGGCGGCGGTCCCGCTTCCGCCGATGTTCGAGCAGAAGTCCTGCACCGGCTGCCACCGCATTCTCGGAAAGGGGATGCCGGGGGTGATGATGCCGAACTCGGTCACCGGCGAGGTCGTCCCGGCCCCGGCGCTCGACCTCGTCTTCCAGCGCAAGACGCGCGAGGAGCTGATCGAGTGGATCACGGATCCGCAGAAGGTGGTGCCGGGTTCCCCCATGCCGAATCTCGTGCCGGCCCTCGTCTCCCCCGAGGAGGTGGTGCAGATGGTCGACTTCCTGATGGGCCTCGAGGCCCACGCCACCCCCAGATGAGATCCGAACCCCAGCCTTCCCTTCCGTTTTTCCTCAAGTTTCCGACGTCATGAAATTCAAATCGCAAAAGGTCGCCTACTGGTTCTTCGCCTCAGCGATGCTGCTGCTGGTGCTGCAGATCGTCTACGGCTTCATCATGGGCTTCGCCCACATCGGCATGGACGGGCTCCACGACTGGATTCCCTTCAACACGGCCCGCGCCACCCACACGAACCTGCTCGTCTTCTGGCTCCTCCTCGGCTTCATGGGCAGCGCCTACTTCATCATTCCCGAGGAGTCCGACCGCGAGCTGATGTGGCCGAAGCTCGCCTGGGTCCAGCTCGTCACCTTCCTCATCGTCGGCGTGATCGCCCTGGTGGGCTACCACTTCAACTGGTGGGAGGGCCGCAAGTTCCTCGAGATCCCGCGCCCCCTCGACTACCTCGTCGTCGTGAACGTGCTGGCCTTCGTCATCAACATCGGGGCCACGGTCTGGTACGGGAAGCGCTACACCACCACCGCAGTCGTCCTCTACTTCGGCCTGCTCACCGCCGCCCTGCTCTACCTGCCGGGCATGATCGACTTCGAGAACCAGACGATCGACTCCTTCTACCGCTGGTGGGTCGTCCATCTTTGGGTGGAGGGCGTCTGGGAGCTGATCATGGGGGCGCTGCTCTGCTACCTGCTCATCAAGCTCACCGGGGTGGACCGCGAGCTGGTGGAGAAGTGGCTCTACATCATCGTCGGACTCACCTTCCTCTCCGGGATCCTCGGGACCGGCCACCACTACTACTACATCGGGGCGCCGCGCTACTGGCTGATGGTCGGCGGCATCTTCTCGGCGCTGGAGCCTCTGGCCTTCTTCGGGATGGCCATCTACGCCCTCGCCATGGCGAAGAAGGGCGGCCGCCGGCATCCCAACAAGGCGGCCATCAGCTGGACCCTCGGCAGCGCGGTGATGTCCTTCGTCGGCGCCGGCTTCCTCGGCTTCGCCCACACCCTGCCCCAGGTGAACCTGTGGACCCACGGCACCCTGGTGACGGCGATGCACGGCCACCTCGCCTTCTGGGGCGCCTACGCCATGATCAACCTGGCCATGATCGCCTACGTCCTGCCGGTGATGACGGGGCGGAAGCTCTGGGACAACGCCGCCTCCGGCTTCGCCTTCTGGCTCAGCAACGTCGGCATGGTCGGGATGACGGGAGCGCTCGCCGTCGCCGGGATCGTCCCGTGGAACCTGGAACGCCGCATGGGATTAGACTTCCTCGCGGTGCAGAAGGAGATCGAGATGCACTTCATCGGGATGCTGCTGGCCGCCTGCCTTTTCCTCATCGGCATCCTCTGCTTCATCTGGAACTTCTGGCGCTTCGGCCTGCCCTCCGACGAGGCGGTGCATTCCGACGTCCGCGACGCCGAACAGGACGCCCCCGCGCCGCAACCCTCGCCGAGCCTGTCGTGAGCACGGAAGCGATCTTCTACCTGGAGACGGGCCGAGAGGCGGAGTTGTTCGGCGAGACCTGGCGCGCCCGGCTGCCCTTGATGCTGAAGGGGCCGACCGGCTGCGGGAAAACCCGCTTCGTCGAGCACATGGCGGCGAAGCTGGGCCGTCCGCTCGTCACCGTGGCCTGCAACGAGGACACCTCCGCGACGGATCTGCTGGGGCGCCACCTCCTCGTCGGCGGCGAGACGGTCTGGTGCGACGGGCCCGTGACCCGGGCGGTGCGCGAGGGCGCGATCCTCTACCTCGACGAGATGGCCGAAGCGAGAGCCGACGCCATCGTCGTGATCCATCCGCTGACGGACTACCGGAGGGAGCTCTTCCTCGACCGCACCGGCGAAACGCTCCTGGCGCCGCCGGAGTTCATGCTGGTGGTCAGCTACAACCCCGGCTACCAGCGGAGCATGCGGGAGCTGAAGGCCTCGACGAGGCAGCGCTTCGTCGGCCACACCTTCGGCTATCCCTCCGAAGAGATCGAAGTCCGCATCGTCAGCGGCGAGACCGGGGCCGATCCCGCCCTCGCCGCGAAGCTGGTCGCCATCGCCCGGAAGGTGCGCAACCTCACCGAACTGTCCCTGATCGAATCGGTCTCGACCCGCCTGCTCGTCGACGCGGCGAAGCTGATCGGGCAGGGCCTGCCGCCCCGCTTCGCCGCCGCCGCAGCGATCGCGGAGCCGCTCACCGACGACCCGGACGCGCTGAAGGCGATCCGGCAGATCATCGATCTGACCCTCTGAGGTCCGCGACCGCCCCCTCCGCCATGGCCTCCGTTCTCGAGTGGGAGGAAAACCTCTTCCTGGGATTCAAGGCCCTCCATCGCCGACTCTTCGTGAGGCCGACCGAGCGGAAGCTCGCGGCGGTGCGCGTTCCGCTCGAGCCGTTGCGGCAGGAGCTCTTTCTGCTCGCCCGCATGGTCGCGGGGCGGCCGGTCGCGATCATCGAGACCGGCCAGGCGGTGCTCTGCGACGACGAGCATCTCTTCCTGCCGACCGCCTTCGACGCGGCGGCGACGAGCGAGGCGAACGAGGAGCTCTACCGGATCAAGGCCCTTCTCGGCGCCCTCGCCATGAGGCCCGGCGACGCCTCCCGCCGCAGAGGGCCGCTGCAAGGGCGGCTGGACGCCTGGGCGCAGGAGTTCCCCGAGCTGCCCGCCCGGATCGCCGCGCTGGAGCCCCTTCTGGAGGGGCGGGACCTCTGGTCCTTGCTGGGGGCGCCGTCCCCCGGTAGTGGCGGGGCGGAGGAGGCCCGGTCCGCCCGCTCGGCGGAGCCGCCCGCGCCCGACGCCGCCGAGGAGGAGATCACCGAGATCGCGGGCGAGGGCCGGGCCGGGGTGTCGGTGGTGGAGGAGCCGGAGGACCAGCCTGCGGAGTCCGAGATGCCCACCCACACCTTCGAGAAGGCCGAGACGCTCGAGGAGTCCAACGGAGTCGACCGGAAGACCGACGAGGAGGACGAGCTGGAGGAGCACGAGGAGGCGCTCCGCACTCTCGAGATGACCCAGGTGATGCGGAGCCGGGAGCGGCCGCGCTCGATCTATCGGGCCGACATCGTCATCGAGGGGCCGCATTTCGAGATCGACGAGGAGGCCCCGTCCGGAGGGATTCCCTATCCGGAATGGGACTACAAGAAGCGCCGCCACAAGCCGGACTGGTGTTTCGTCCGGCCCACCCGGGCCCAGGAGACGGATCTGCCGTGGGCGGAGGAGACGGCGCGGAAGCATCGCGCCCTGGTCCTGGACTTGAAAAAGAAGCTGGCCTCGCTAGCGACGCGTCTGGAGCGCTCGCCGAGACGGCCCCACGGCGACGACCTCGACCTCGACGCGGTGGTGCGGGCGCAGGTGGACCGTCGGGCGGGCCAGCCGCCCGACGAGCGCCTCTACGTGGAGAGGCGGCGGCGGCGGCACGACGTTTCGGCCCTGATCCTGATGGACCTCAGCTTCTCGACCGATTCGTGGATCGACGACGCCCGCGTCCTCGACACCATGCGCGAGACCCTCTTCTGCGCGGGCGAGGTGCTCGACGAGTTCATCGGGGGCTTCGCCGTGGCCGGCTTCAGCTCGAACACGCGGAGGCAGTGCGGATTCCACCTCATCAAGGACTTCCACGAGGACTGGCGTGGATCGCGGGCGAGACTGGGCGCGCTCGTGGCCCAGGGCTACACCCGCATCGGACCCGCCCTGCGCCACGCCCAGGAGCTGCTCGAGCGGGAGCCGGGGGAGCGGAAGATCGTCTTCCTCCTCACCGACGGCCGTCCCTGCGACTACGACCGCTACGAGGGCGAATACGGAATCCGCGACGTGCGAAAGGCCATCGAGACCGGTGCGCGCCACGGTATCGCGACCCACGCCTTCGCCATCGAGAAGCGTTCGCGGGAGCAGTTTCCGCGCATGTTCAAGCGGCAGCACTACGACGTGGTGCCGTCTCCGGCGGCGCTCGTGGCCAGCCTCTGCGGGGCCTTCGCCCGGCTGCGGCTGGAGGATTGACCCACCCGGGGCGAGGCGGCCGTTCCTCCAGGCGAGGCGGGAACGGCAGAGGGAACTCCGATCCGTCGGCTCAGTCCACGGGCAGGCCGGCGAGCATCTTGTCGAATCCCTTGACCGCCTCCTCTTCGTTCAGGATGAAGCCGTTGTATTCCACGATGCCTTTGCGGTCGACGATGACCCACCAGGGCGTGCCGCCGGGCAGGTAGCTCGCGCTGACGCTGGGCAGGCCGGCGAGCTTGGGGCTGTGGCCGAAGGGAATGTCGAGGTCGAATTTCTCCGCCGTGACGGCGAGCTTGTCGGCGGTGTTTTCCAGAAAGCCTTCGAAGGTGGTCTGGATGGCGAGGAAGACGATGCCGTCGTTGCCCTTGTAGCGCTCCACGAGGTTCTTGAGGACGGGCAGCTCGCGCTCCTGCGAGGCCCGGCACCAATGCTGGAAGAAGAGGAGGACGACGATCTTGCCGGGACAGTCGGTCAGATCGACCTTGTCCTTGCCCTTGGGCAGCTGGATCCAGGTGTCGACGTCGAGCAGCGGCGCCTCCCTCCCTTCGATGCCCTTCAGCGGCTCCTGGGCGGCAAGACCGGGAGGCAGGGCGGCAAGGGCGAGAAGGCAGGTGAGCAAGAGGGATCTCATCGTCGTCTGAAAAGGATGCTGAGGGAATGGAGCACAGGATTTGCGTCCTTGCGGGGAAATTTTTGCCTCATTAGACTGAAGGCTCCGACCCGCCCGTTCCAATGACCCATCCGCATCCCGATCCGTTCAAAGACGCCCGGACCGAAGCTCCGGTGCTGCAATGCCCTTTCCGGGGGGAGCCGATCGCGATGATCCTCCGCCACGAGGACGTGCGCCGCGCGGCGAAGGACTGGCGCACCTTCAGCTCCGATGCGCCCTTCCGGGTGCCGATCCCCTCGGAGGAGGAAGTCCGCACCATGCGGCAGCTACCCATCGAGGTCGATCCGCCCGAGCACGGGGAATACCGCGCCATCGTCGAGCCCTTCTTCAAGCGGGCCAAGGAGCCGGAGACGATCGCCCGGGTCGGGGCTCTGATCGACCGGCTCCTCGACGAGGCGCTGGCCCGCGAGACGACGGAGATCGTGCATCAGCTCTCCCTGCCGCTGCAGTCCCGCGCCCTGACCTATCTGCTGAACGTGCCGGAGACGGAGGCGGAGCGGTGGATCGGCTGGGGCATCCACGTCTTCCAAGTGCGCGGCGGGATCCGGCCGGGGACGGAGCTGGAGCACTACCTGCACGAGCAGTTCGACCGGGCCGAGGCGGCGCCGGGCGAGGATTTCTTCAGCGCGGTGGCCCACGCGGAGTTCCGCGGGCGGCGGCTCGTCCGCGAGGAGGCGATGGGCTTCGCCAACCTCGTCTTCGCGGGAGGGCGCGACACCGTGATCCACACGGTCTCGAACCTCTTTGGCTACCTCTCGGAGCATCCCGAGGCGCTGGACTTCCTCCGCGAGGATCCGGGGCGCGCGGTGCTCGCCGGCGAGGAGTTCTTCCGCGTCTACGTCCCCCTGACCCACATCGGGCGGGTCTGTCCGGCGGACACGGAGGTGGGCGGGACGACCGTGCCGGCGGGGAACCGCGTCTCGCTGTGCTGGGCCTCGGCCAACCGGGACGGGACCGTCTTCGACTCGCCCGACGAGATCCGCCTCGACCGGAAGCCGAATCCGCATCTGGCCTTCGGATCCGGGACCCACCTCTGTCTCGGGGCGCCTCACGCGCGGCTGCTGGTGCGGACGCTGCTGCAGAAGCTCGCCGAGAGGGTCGCCTCGGTCGAGGTGTTGAACGCGGTGGAGAGGGTCGAGCGCGAAGAGAAGTACGAGCGCATCGTCGGCTACGACGTGCTGGAGGCGAGGCTGCGCCCGAGGTAGCGGGGGAGGGCGCGCGTTCGGCACGGGGCGTTTTGGCGGCGGGGTGGGACGCAGGCGCTCCCTGCATGCGCACGAGGCAGGCGATCTCGCTCGGGGAGTCGCAAAAATGAGCTCTCGGGGATTTTTTTCATTTCAATCTTGAAGATTTTATCAACTTTCCGTATTGAATATGAGAATTCGAAAAACTGTTGCGAATCCAAAACCCGATGAACCGCCTCTGCCTCTCTCTCTTTGCCAGGATCGGTTGCGCCGTCCTCTCTCTGGGCTTGGGGATGGCGAGCTACCAACTGTTCCACCGTGACGGAGCGAACGATTCTGCGAACGAGAGCGGGCAGCGTTCCGCGTTGCCTCCCCGGACGGAGATCGTCCTCGACGCGGAAGCGCATTTGCTCGTCAAGGCCGTGGCGCCGGTCGACGCCGCCGGCGACGCCTTGGGGATTTACTACATCCTTCAGGCGGACGGCGCCGTCCTGCGGTCCGCTCCGGAGATCGATGGAGGGCACGCCTCCACCGTCTACGCGGAACTCGCCGACGGGCGCACGGAGACCTCGCTAGGGTTCTCCGGCTTCGTCCTGCATCCCGACTTCCTTGCCCGGGGGAAGCCGGGCTGCGGTCGCTTCTACGTCGTCGTCGCCGAGAAAGCCGGGGCGGGGGAGATCGACTTTCTGCCCGAGTTTGGCGCCGGCGAGCACCACCAGGACGTCCTCTACGAGTATTGCGTCGAAGACCCCCTGCTGGCCGAATTCCGCGGGACGAGGCGCGAGCTGATGCGCTTCCGCCAGCCGGGGTCGGAGCACAACGTGCGGGGGCTCGCCTTCGATCCATCGGGATCCCTCTACCTCGGCGTGGGCGACGGGGCGCTTGGGGAGATCGGGCACGGCAGCCCTTCGCGCAACGCCTCCTCGCTCGCCAACGCCTACGGGAAGGTGCTGCGCGTCGATCCGCTGGGCAGCGACGCCGCCAACGGCCAGTACGGCATCCCCGACGGCAACCCCTTCCGCCTCGTCACCGGAGCGCTGCCCGAGCTCTGGGCCTTCGGCCTGCGCGCTCCCTCCAGCCTCTCCTACGACCCCTTCCAGCGCAGGCTCTGCATTGCGGAGCAGGCGCGGCCCGACCGCGAGGAGATCAATCTCAGCTTCCGGGGCGGGGAGCATTTCGGGTGGGACATCGGGGAGAATCCGGAGAAGCTGCCCCGCTCCGCCCGCGCCCGTCTCGCCGAGGTGGTCACCGCTCCGACCGTCTCCCTCGATCTCGCGGCGGGGTGGCCGGCCCGCACCTCCGGCAGCGTGGTCTACCGGGGCGAGAGCTTCCCCTCGCTCGCGGGGGCGCTGCTCTTCGCGAGCCGCGACGGCCAGCTTCTCGCGCTGCGTGCGGAGCAAGGAGCGGCCGGCGACGGCGTCTCGGGACTCGCCAGAGTCGATCTCGGGCGCTTCTCCGAACGGCGCTTCTCGGCGCTGCGCTCCGGCCCGAGGGGGGAGCTCCTCTTCCTCTGCGAGGACGGGCAGGTGTTCGAAATGCGCAAGGGCGCCTCCCTCGGCACCGGCGGAGTGGAGCAGCGCAGCCTGTTCTGCGAGGTCGGCGGGGCGCTGGGATCGCAGGGATAGGTTCGCTGCGTCGGCTTTGCCCCGGCTCAGGCGGGCGGCCCGATCTCCTCGAAGACGCCGCCGCCGAGGAGGCGGTCGCCCTCGTAGAAGGCGCAGATCTGGCCGGGGGCGAGGGCGCGCTGGGGCTCCGCGAAGGTCAGCAGCACCGTCTCCGCGTCGAGGAAATCGGCCTCGACGGGGACGGCGGCGGCGCGGTAGCGAGGCTGCGCCAGCAGCGCCCTCGCCCCGTGCAGCGGACGGTTCGTCGACGAGAGGCTCCCGACGCGGCAGCGCGTCGCGTAGAGGCCGGGCGTGTCCGTGCCGTCGAAGGCGACGACGAGCTCGTTGCTCTCCGGGCGCTTCGCGACGACGACGTAGGCCTTGCCGTAGGTGTTCGACGGCACCCCCAGCCCCTTGCGCTGGCCCAGGGTGTGCAGGTGCAGCCCGCGGTGCCGTCCGACGCGCTCGCCCTTCAGATTGACGATGTCGCCGGGGCGGTCGGGGATGTAGTGGGCGAGGAAGTCGGCCATGCGGATCTGGCCGATGAAGCAGATGCCCTGGCTGTCCTTCTTCGCCGCGACGGGGATGGCGAAGCGCTCCGCCTCGCGCCGGACCTCGGGCTTGGAGAGGTGGCCGATGGGGAAGAGGGCGGGGCGGATCTGCTCCTGCCGCAGCAGGGCGAGGAAGTAGCTCTGGTCCTTGCCCGGCGCGCCCCGCAGGAGATCGACCGATCCGTCGTCGCGCTCCTCGCGCCTCGCGTAGTGGCCGGTGGCGAGATGGTCGAAGCCCTGGGCGGCGGCGAATTCGCGGAAGAGGCCGAACTTCATCTCGCGGTTGCACATCGCGTCGGGGTTGGGGGTGACGCCGTCGCGGTAGCCGGAGAGCAGGTAGTCGACGACGCGGTCGCGGTACTCTTCGGTGAGGCTGAGGATGCGGAACTCGATCCCGAGGTGCTCGCAGACGGCGCGCGCGTCGCGGATGTCCTCCTCCCAGGGGCAGTCGCCGGGCAGGCCCTCCTCGTTGGTCCAGTTCTTCATGTAGGCGCCGACGACCTCGTGGCCCTGCTCGAGCAGGAGGGCGGCCCCCACGCTGGAGTCCACCCCGCCGGACATCGCCATCAGGATTTTCGCCATGGGGAACGTCGGTGCGGATTCGGGTTCAAGGGGCGGGGGATTGCTGGGCTTTCTAATTCTGCTTTGTTAGATTTGAAGGCAGGCCGCGAAAAGCCGGGAAAATACCGGGAATTTGGCCACGAAAAGGCGCAAAATGGAGCCATATCCGTCCCATGATTTTGTGATTTTTGTGCCTTTTCGTGGCTATCCTTCCCATTCAACAAAGTAGGGCTAAATGCAGCGTGGTTTTTGTAAACGAGCTTTTAATGAAACCGGAATCCGCCTATGCGCAAGACTGTTGGCATCGGACAAGGATAGCCGCGATCTTGCGGGCGGCGATTTCTTTTCTCGGATCCGGGGTCGCCGCGATCAGAGCGGGATCGGCCGCAGACGCCCGTGCAGGCGCGAAGGGACGCGTTTCGACGAGATCTGGCGGATCCGCCTCCATTCCGCACGGGCCGCTTCGGCGCCGGGCTCCGGCAGGTTCGCCGCCAACTGGCCCCAAGCGCGGTCGAGAAGAGCCGCGTCGTGGCCTGTCCGCAGATCGGGCAACGCTCGTTCCTGGGAGGCGATGAGCTCCGCGACGCTCGGGGCCGGGACGGACACCGGAGCGCCGGAGGAGGCGAGGACGAGGGCGATGTGCCGGTAGAGGCGGATTCTCTGACTGCCGGGGGCCTTGGCCGAAAGGGCCGCCAGCGCCTTCTCCGCCTCGCCCAGGGAGATCCCGGCCTCCTTCGAGCGGCCCAGCTCCCGGAAGTGCAGCGCCCGGTGCAGATGGGCGAAGGCCAGGCATTCGTAATGCCAGGGGGAGAGCCTCCCGATCCCGCTCTCCCGCACCCAGATCATTTCCAGATGGATCCCGAGCGCCTCTTCGTCGCGCCCTGCGGCGTCGAGGAGCTGGGCGCAGTCGAGGAGGAAGCTGTAATGCTGGTCGTAGACGCTTTCGAGGATCCGTTCCCGCTCGTCCGGCGCGCGGGCGAGGGCGACGGCCGCCCGGAAGGCCTGGATCATGCGGGCGACGGTCCCGGCGTCGACGGGTTCCGCCGGGTCGGTCAGTTGGGCGCGGAACGAAGAGGTCGCCCATGGGGTCAGTTGGACTTCGATTCGTTCGGGCGACCAAGTCTCCGCCAAGTTCTCCAGGTGGTCGAGGTGGACGCCGATCGCGGTCTCCATGGCCCGGGAGCGGTCCGCAGTCCGGTCGGAAGGACGGCGCCTGGACCAGGACCGGAGATCTTCGGCGAGAAAGCCGAGCGCCGCCAGAGTGGCGAAGCGCGGGCCTCCCTCCTTCTCCGAAAGGTCGACGGCGAAGCCCAGGGCCCGGGCCATCTCGATGCGGAACGCCTCGTCGGCCCGGCCGTCGTCGTCGTGGCGTCGGACGGCGCTTTTCGTCCTTCTGACCGCCATCATCCTTTCGGCGAGCTGCCGTTCGACCTGTCCGGGATCGCCTGCGGCGGCTTCCGTGATCGGGGGCAGGGCGGCAAGCTCGTCGAGCGCCTGTCTCTGCGCCTCCTCGGGGGCTCGCTGGAGTCCCTTCTCGAACAGGTCCAAAGCGTCGGAGAAGGTCCTGAAAGCCGCCGTCCCGCCTCTCGCTCCGCCGATCGCGTGGCTGCGCAGTTCCACCGCCGCCACCGCCGCCCCGAGCAGATCGGCATCCCAGGCGGCGTTTTGGGAGAGCCGCCATTTCAGAAGGTCGTCCAGCGCCTCCGCCAAGGTCTGGGCCGTCATGCGATGGCCGCCGGCGCGTTCCCGGATGAGAGGAGCGGTCGACAGGACCATCCCGGCGAGCCGTTCGGCCTCGGCCTCGTCGGCGGTGTGCCTGGCCAGCTTGGCGATCTGCTTGCAGCTCCCGGCGAGGTCTTTCCACCATTCCAGGCGGAGCGGATCCCACTCGGCCAGATCGAGGCGCGCCGCGTAGGCGTCGAGGATGAGGTTCCGCCCCCGTTGAAAGTGCTCGGGATCCTTCGTGACGAGGCCGAGGTCGATCAGGCGCGTCCCCGCCGCCGTTTCCGCGCCCAGCTGCATGTCGCGGTAGACGACGCGGTAGGGCGCCTGTTCGTCCGACTCGTATCCCAGGCGGAACGTCGCCGCCGCCGCCTCGAACAGCTCGACGACGCGCTCGGTCGCGACTCCCAGATGCGAGCTGGCGAACCCCTCGCAGAACAGTCTCGTGCCTCTGGCCTGATAGTATTCGGGCGAGGTGTCGTCGAGCTTGGCGAGGCGTGCCTCGAAGTATTTCAAACGGGCGATGTGGGGCAGGGTCTTCGGGGGATCCCGGGTGTAGAGGGCCGCCTCCAGAGCGGCGAGGCCGGCCTCCTGGGAAAGGCAGGCGAGGGCCCAGAGGGAGTCGGGATGCTCCTTGATCCAAGCGTCGCAGCGCCTCCGGGCGATCTCGCGGAAGTGCGCGGCCTCTTCGAAGGCATCCGCCTCGACATGGACGTGAGCGGCCATCAGGGCGGTGTAGGTGGCCTCCTTGTTCAGGAATTCGTCGAGCGGCGCGACGGCCTCGAGCGCCTCCATGGCCGCCAGGGCGCTCTCCAGTTTCTCTTGCGCCTCGTCGAGCCGCCCTTGGATCAGGGCGAGGATGCCGCTGTTGAAGCGGAAGTAGATGGTGTGCTCGGCCGTCTGCTGGTTGGCGAGCTCCGCCGGCAGGTGCTCGAAGTAGGTTTCCGCGGCGCTGAGGGAATCGCTGAGCAGGCCGCTCTTGCCGACGGGCAGCAGCCGTTCCCGCAAGCCGACGACCGTCTCCGAGAGCAGAGCCTCGGCGGCATCGCGGGCTTGCTCGGCCATTTCCAGACGGCTCTTGGCGATGCGCTCGGCCCGGGTCGCCCGCACGGCCTGCCAAGCGGTCAGTCCGAGCCCCAGGGCAAGGATGAGGCAGACCGCTGCCGATGCTCCGAGCAGAAGCCGGTTGCGCCGCACGAACTTCCGGGCGCGGTACCACGGCGAGGGCGGGCCAGCCTTGACCGGCTCGTGGCGCAGATGGCGCCGCAGGTCGGCGGCGAATTCCTCGACCGAGGGGTAGCGGCGCTCCCGGTCCTTCTCGAGAGCCTGCATGAGGATCCAGTCGAGTTCGCCACGCAGGGTGCGCTCCAGCTTCTCCGACGTCAGGGAGCGGGCGGCGGCGACTTCCTCGATGCGCTCGGTCGATTCGCGGAGCCGGCGGCTGGGTCGCCCCGAGTCCGCTTCGCGGACGTTGCGCAGGACTTCGTCGGAGGAGAGCCCGGAAACCGTCTCCGAACTCAGCGGGGTCTCGCCGACGAGCAATTCGTGGAGGACGGTTCCGAGCGAATAGACGTCGCTGCGAGTGTCGATGTCCGCCTGGCTTCGGGCCTGCTCCGGGCTCATGTAGCGGGGCGTGCCGACGATCGTTCCCACCTGGGTTCGGGTCAGCGTCTTGTCCTCGGGATCCCGGTCGTCGACGGAGAGGGCCTTGGCCATCCCGAAGTCGATGACCTTCGGCACCGCGCGCCCGTCGATCTCGGCGACGAGGAGGTTCGAGGGCTTCAGATCGCGATGGATGAAGGCCTTGCGGTGGGCGTGCTGCACCGCGTCGCAGACTTGGAGGAAGAGCCCGATCCGCTCGGGGATGCCCAGGCGCCGTTCGTCGCAGTAGTCGGTCAGGGGAGGGCCCTTGACCCGCTCCATCGCGAAATAGAGCCGCCCGTCCGCCGTCGCGCCGGCGTCGAGAAAGGCGGCGATGCCCGGATGCTCCATCCGGGCGAGCCCCTGGCGCTCCGCGGAGAAGCGGGAGATGATCTCGCGGCTGTCCATCCCCGGCTTGATCCGCTTCACGGCGACTTCGCGGCGGATGGGTTCGGTCTGCCGGGCCAGCCAGACCTGTCCGAAGCCGCCTTCGCCGAGCGGCTCGACCAGTTCGTAGCAGCCGATGCGGTCTCCCGGCGAGTCGCCCCAGAGCATCGGCTCCGCAGGAGGCGCCTCGACGGGGTTCGTCCCGGGGGCGGAGCGATCGGCGGGGGCGCTCTCTCCATGCGGGGAGTCCTCGGTTCCCAGGGCGAGAAGATTCCGGATTTCCCTGTCGCTGATGTGCCGAAACTTCATGCGCCGATACTGCCGAGCCTCCCGTGCCGGACATGGTCTGAAGCGGAGAATGACAGTGGGGAATCAAAGCCTTCCCGGCCCCGTTCTGTCAAGCGGAGAGAAGGGAGGCGGAGGGAGTCCTCTCGGCTTTCGCCGATACCCAGGCCCGGGGGTTGAAGCCGGGCGGAAACCGTGTATATACGATCCGTGAATCCCGGACGAGACAAGTCCCCTTTTCCCAAGACGCGGTGGACGCTGATCAAACGGATCTCGGACGGGGATCCGGACCAGAGAAAATTGGCGCTGGAGGAGGCCTGCACCGCCTATTGGCCACCCATCTACGCCTTCATCTGCGCCCTGGGGTATTCGCCCCACGACGCGGAGGATCTCACCCAGGGCTTTTTCGCCCGCTTCCTCTCGAAGGACCGGTTCGCGGCGATGGACCCGGAGAAGGGAAGGCTC
The DNA here is from genome assembly GCA_964391125.1 of uncultured Akkermansia sp. Taxonomy (GTDB): domain Bacteria; phylum Verrucomicrobiota; class Verrucomicrobiia; order Verrucomicrobiales; family DEV007; genus Arctic95D-9. The sequence continues at coordinate 1,376 of CAYMMC010000018.1, read as the reverse complement.
CGAAGCTATCTGCTGAAGTCGGTGAAGCATTTTCTAGCCGACGAGCAACGCCGCGCCGACGCCCTGAAGAGAGGAGGCCGCCGAGTCCTGACGATTTCCCCCGAGGAAATCGAGTCGCTCGCCCCCATGATCGAAGAGGCTGCCGCGAAGGGCCCCGACCACGTCTACGACCGTCTCTGGGCGAGGCGCTTGCTCGAGGGCGCCTACCGTCGCGTGGAGCAGCACTACCACGAGCGGGGCCAGAGCGGTCTGTTCGATCGATTGGCCCCCTTCATCCGTAGCGATCAGCCGATATTCGAGTCGAAGGACGCCGAGGAATTGGGGCTGTCGCCGGGCGCGCTGCGCATCGCCGCCTTCCGCCTTCGGCAGCGCTACGGCGCCGCCCTGCGAGAGAGCGTCGCCGAGACGCTAGAGCCCGGCGCGGACGTGACGGCGGAACTCCGCTATCTCAGGACCCTGTTCTCCTGATCCGCCCGGCCCCCGGGCGGGAGAGGCTCGACTTTCGTCCGAATCTTCGGGGCGTGGGACCGATGCTGGGGGAGTCGTGGTGGGATGTTTCCGGGAAACATCCCACCGGCAGGGGGGCGGAATGAGGTTTTTGAAAAAAGCCGAAACTTTCCGGTAACATCTGCTCCCAGAATACGAAGATAACAGTGGAAATGCTCCGTCGTCCCTTGAACACCACCTCGAACATGATATCCCACAGCCGTTCCTCTATCCGCAGTTCCATTGGCGATCCCCGCTACCGACGTCCAGACGATGCGCCCCCGGCGGCCCGTGTGCAAAGCCCCGCAGGCGGCGACGAAGACGGAGGGGTGCTCGAGGCGGTCACCGCCCTGGCGGCGGTGCGTCTCGATGGGTTGGGCGAGTCGTTGGAGGGAGAGGGGGGCGCAAAGACGGAATTTTCTTCAAAAATACGTAGAAATACGCATTTAACGGCGGTTGATCCTCCCTACACTCAGGCCCCCTCCGCATCGCTTGCCGAGAGATTGATGACCGCCCCCTCCGCCGATGGAACAAACCATTCCAAGGACTCCGCCGCAACGGATGTCGATGGTAGCCTGCCGAAGGCGTCTCCATGCGAGGGGCTGACCCCCCGACAGAAGGAGGTCTGCCATTGGATATGCGAAGGCAAGCGGGACCGGGAGATCGCCCTCATTCTGGGCATCAGCTACCGGACGGTGACGGTGCATGTCCGGGCGATTCTCAAGAAGCTGGATGCCGAAAACCGCACCTCGGTCGCGAGGATGTTCCGGAATCGGGAGAAGACGTGAATTGGCTCTGCGGCCGTCCGCAGGGCTGGTCAGCCGTGAGCGAGCCGCCTCACTCCTCCTCCTCCTCCTTCGTCCGCTCCTCCAGCCAGGCGAGGGCCTCCT
>CAYMMC010000017.1:0-16892 GCA_964391125.1 uncultured Akkermansia sp. | reverse complement strand
GAATGGGGACTGCCGGATCGGCCGAAGCTCGACAGTCTCCCCGGCGGAGCCGGGGTTCCCGATCGGACAATGGCGGAGAAGGAGGCTCACTCCGCCGCCAGCGCCTCCTCGACGGCCTTCTCCAGGGCGGGGCCGCGCAGGTTCGAGGCGACGATCTTGCCGTCCTTGCCGACGAGGAAGGTCGCGGGGATCCCCTGGATGCCGAACTGCTGGGCCAGCTCGTTGCCCCAGCCCTTGCCGTCGAAATGCTGCGGCCAGGGCATCTTCTTTTCCGCGACGAACTGCTCCACCGCCGCCTTGTCCTCGTCGAGGGAGATGCCGATCACCTCGAAGCCCTTGCCTCTGTATTTCTCGTAGGCGGCGACGACGTTGGGCATCTCGGCGACGCAGGGACCGCACCAGGTCGCCCAGAAGTCGACGAGGACGACCTTGCCCTTCATCTTGGCGAGATCGATCTCCTGTCCCCGCAGATCGGTGAAGGCGATCTCCATCTCGTCGCCGACGCCGGGCAGGTAGAGCTCGCCGCCGAGCTGGTCGAGGAATTGGGCGACTTGCTCGCCCTGCGCATGCCCGGCGAGGTCCGTCTTCACTGTTTCCAGGAAGGCCTTGGCCTTGTCCCGCTGCCCCGAGAGGACGCTGGCCTCGATGTAGGGGCGCACGAGCTCGCCGATGATGAGATTGAGGTCGGCGTCGTCCCCTTTCGACTGGCTCTCGTAGCGCCGCGAGAGGAGGTCGGGGACCGGGGCGAACTGGCCGAGGCCGACGTGGGCGTCGACGAGGACGGCGAGGGCTTCGTCCTTGTCGGCGGCGTCGGGGTTCCGTTCGAGGTAGGCCTGGAGCGCGGCGATCTTCTGCTGGTCGAAGCCGGCGGCAATCTCCTGCACGGTCTCGCCGCGGAGCGCGAGGGGAAAGATGGCGAACAGGGCGAGGGAGAGCAGGGTGGTTTTCATTGGGAGAACGAGGGAAGCATACTCCGTTTTGGACGCATCCACCGCAAAAGCTTTCGGATTTCCTCTCGCGCCTTCGCGGTCCGGCGGCGGGAAGCGGGCGGCCGAGGCTTTCGCGTTGACAAGCCCGGACGGCGGAGGAAAGGAAGGGGCCGCTGTCGCGGACCCCGGCAGGGTCGGATCCGCGACGCCACCCTCCCATGCCGACCGAAATGAAAACGCCCTTGTCCATCCTGCTCAGCTTGCTCGTCCTGCTCCCCGCCGCCCCCGCCCCGGCCGAGGAGGTCTACTTCTTCCGGGGCGGTTTCGACATCTTTTCGACGGGCATGAACCAGATGGCGGCGGAGCTCAGGGAGAAGGGCGTGCGGGCCTCGTCGCACAGCTTCATGGCCTGGCGCTCCATCGCCAACGACATCCTGAAGCGCTCGGCGGAGAAGAAGGTCTCCTATCCGATCATCGTGCTGGGCCACTCCTTCGGCGCGGACGTGGTCGCGGACTTCGCCAACTACCTCGGCGGGCACGGCATCCCGACCGAGCTGGTGATCGGATTCGATCCCAACGGAACGCGGGCCTTCACCAAGGGGGCCAAGCGCGTGGTGAACTACCGCGCCTCCCGGATCGACCGCTACGTCCGGGGCGAGGGCTTCCGGGGAACGATCAGCCACGTCGACGTCTCGAAATACGGGGCGAACCACTTCACGATCGAGCAGGTCAGGGAGGTGCAGGAGCTCGCCATGAAGGAGGTCCTCTCCAAAGCCAAGGTCAAGACGAGCCGTCGCCGACGCTGAAGGCGGACGCATGGGTGCCAGCGCGATGGAGACGAAGGGCCAGACCGGTCGAGGCGCCCCCGGACCCGCGACGGCGTCCGTCCCGGGCCGCCTCAACGAATTCCAGCGCACCATGCTCCAGTGGAGCGGGCTGCATCCCTACAACGCGGTCCACGCCGCCCGGATCTCCCCGCCGCCCGATCCGGTGCGCTTCGTCGCCGCCGCGTCGCACGTCCTGCGCGAGGCGGGGCTGGCCGGCTACGCGGTGGACGCGAGGCGGGGCGTCTATCGCTACGGAGCCGCCGCGGAGGAAATCGCGGCGCTCGTCCTCGACGGCGGGGAGGATCCGCTGAGGACGGTCCACGGGGAGATGGAGCGCTGGCTGAACGAGCCATTTCCCTTCGACGGGGGATTCCAGCCTTTCCGCTTCTTTCTCGTGCGGGGGACGGCGGAGTCCTTCGCGGGCGTGGCCTACTTCCATGTCGCCGCCGACGCCGAATCCGTGGGAAGGCTGCTCGCCGAGGTCCTCGCGGCCGCTTTCGACGAGACGCCGCGAGCGCTCCGCGACACCGCCCTGGCGGAACGGCGGGCCTCCGGAGCGCCGACTGGCAGCGTCTGGAAGTGGGGGCGGCGCCTCGCGGGCGCCTGCCGGAAGTTCCAGGAGATGCGCCGGAGCCATCGCTCGCCCGACTGTCCGGTGAACGAGTTCCGCAACCGCTGGTTCGCCAGCGCCTTCGACGCGGAGGAGACCGCCCACGTCCTCGCCTACGCCAAGGATCGCAGGGCCACGGTGAACGATCTCTGCCTCGCCGCCCTGCTCAAGGCGGTGGTCCCGGCGACCTCGGCGCGCTTCGAGAAGCGCCGCCAGCATCTCTCCGTCGGCTGCGTCGTGAATCTGCGCCGCGACCTTCCCGAAAGGCGGCGCCGCGACTTCGGGCTCTTCCTCGGCTCCTTCTCCGTGACCCATCCCGCGCCGCCCGACATCTCCCTGGACGAGCTGATCGCCAGCGTCCGCCGCCAGACCGAGGAGGTGAAGCGCGACAAGCTCTATCTCGCCTCGCGCCTCGAGTTCCGCCTGAACCGATTCCTCTTCGCGAGGCAGCCGATCGAAAAGCAGCGCAATTTCTACCGGAAGGCCTACCCGGTCTGGGGTAGCATCACGAATTTCAAGATGGACGGGATCGACGGAGGGCCGCATTGGCGGGCGACGGACTACTACCGGGCGGTCTCGACGGGACCGGCCCTGCCTTTCGTGGTCGGGGTGACGGGCTACGGCGGACGGCTCAACTTCGGGTTCAGCTACCGTCCCGACGTCATTTCCGAGGAGACGGTGCGCGGCATCGCGGATCGCTTCCTCTCCCTGCTTTCCGGGAAGGAGGGGGGGCAATGAGCGGTCTCGCCGGATGGCTTCTCTCCTCGGCGCCGGCCGCCGGGGACGACTTTCTCTGGCAGCGGGTCCTCGTCGGCCTCTCGGGCCTCGTCTATTGGGGAGGGGTCGTGGTCCAGGCCCGGCGGGTGCGCCGCAAGATCGGACGCACTCCCAACCTGAAGCCCAAGGGGGCCAAGGAACGCCTCCTCTGGATCGGCTGGACGCTGGTCGTGCTCGGCTGGATCGCGCAACCGCTTTGGGTCGCGGAAGGCGCGGGCTGGCGGAGTCCGGTCCCCGCCCTCGTCCATCCAGGCGCATGGTCCGCGGGCGCGGCCTTGATCGTGGCCGGCTATCTCGCGACCCTGTGGTGCTACGCGGCGATGGGGGCAGCCTGGCGCATCGGCATCGACCAGGCGGGCACCTCCAAGCTGGTGCAGGCCGGACCCTACCGGCGGATGCGGCATCCGATCTACTCCTTTCAGGTGGCGATGCTGCTGGGCGCCGCCCTGCTGCTGCCGACCCCCGCCTCCTTCGCCATCCTCGCGCTGCATTTCCTCTGCGCCTCGATCAAGGCCGCTGACGAAGAGCGCTTCCTCGGCGCGACCTTCGGCGAGGAATACCGCCGCTACATGGAGCGGACCGGACGCTTCCTGCCGGGGCGGGCACGGGGCTGAGAGACGCGGCAGGCAGAGCGCATCCCTCCGTCGCGATTCCGTCGGATCAAGGGAGGCTCAGAAATTCCGCGTGCCGATGTCGGAACGGCGCTGACGTCCGGGGAAGTCGATCTTGTCGCTCTCCGCGTAGGCCTTGGCCACCGCTTCGGCGCGGGTGGGACCGGTGGCCGAGACGACGAGGACGCGCCCCCCTGCGGTTTCGTACCGCCCTGAGGCGTTTTTCCTCGTCCCGGCGTGGAAGACGCGGGCGCCTTCGACCCGGTCCAACCCGGAGATGAGGTCCCCGCTCCGGGAGGAGGCCGGATAGCCCGCCGAGGCCGAGACCAGGCAGACGCTCCATCCTGCGGACAGGGAGATCAGGTCGGGCCGCAGCCTCCCTTTCGCTCCCTCCAGCAGATAGGTGGCGAAATCGCCCCGGACCGTCGGCAGCACGGCTTCCGCCTCGGGATCGCCGAAGCGGCAGTTGTATTCCAGCATCTTCGGCCCGTCCGCCGTCAGCATCAGGCCGAAGTAGAGGAAACCACGATAGGGCAGGCCGTCGGCGGCGAGGCCTTCGACGGTCGGTCGCACCGCCCGTTCCTCGATGGTCCGAAGCAGCTCCGGATCGAGCATCTCCAGCGAGCTGACCGCCCCCATGCCGCCGGTGTTCGGTCCTTCGTCGCCGTCGAAGATGCGCTTGTAGTCCCGCGCCGGAGCGAGGATCTGGTAGTCGCGGTCGACGACGGAGACGAAGATCGAGATCTCCGGTCCCTCGAGGAACTCCTCCACGAGGAGGCGTCCGGGACCGAACTTCCGTTCGACCAGCACCTCGTTGAGAAACGTCTCGGCCGACTCCTCGTCGGGGCAGACCGCGACCCCCTTGCCGGCGGCGAGGCCGTCGAATTTCAGCACCGTCGGATACTTGCCCGAGATGGCGGCACGGGCCTCCCCGATCGTTTCGGCCGCGGCGTAGCCGCCCGTGGGGATGCCGTGGCGCACCATGAATTCCTTGGCGAACTCCTTGCTCGCCTCTAGCTGGGCGGCCTCCTTGGGCGGCCCCCAGCAGGGAATGCCCGCTGCGGCGCAGGCGTTGGCGAGCCCCTCCTCCCGCACGAGATAGCTTTCCTCCCCGGCCACGCAGAGCTCGATCCCCTCTCGCCGCATGGCCGCGACCAGAGACGCCACGCTTTCCACCGGATGCGTTTCGGTGGCGAGGGGGCGGGCCAGTTCGAAGATCGCGTCCGAACCGGGAAAGGAATGGAGATCGGTCTCCGCGGGGGACTCCGAGATGGCGGCGAGGATCGCGTGCTCGCGTCCTCCTTTTCCAACGACGAGAATTTTCATGCGGCGGTGAGCGCCCGTCGACGGGCGGGACGCCTATTTTGGCATAGATCGCGACGTTGCCAAACCGCGATGCTCGCCTCTGTCCTCAATCCGTCGTCTGCACGAGGCCCGCCGCCCGGGCCAGCTTTCTCGCCGCGCGTTCGCGCCGAACCTGTTCCTCGAGCTTGCGAAGGAAGCGGAGCCGGTCTTCGGGAATGGCGCGAACGCCCTTGGTGCGGGTGTCGAAATTCGAGTAGACCATGGCCCCACCATCGCTCTCGTCCGGCATCCGTCTCGCGTCGTCCTGCCTTGTCTTGTCGCCTCCTTGCCATCCTTGCGAAAGGCAAGAGGCCGCCACTCCCGCGCAAGGAGACCGAAGCGGCCCGCCCGAATGCGGCGACCGGTGCCCATGCCCATTCTCGCCGCCAGACCTTCCGCACGGCCCGCGCCCGCCGCATCGCCCGCAAGCGCCGTCGCACTCGATCTCGAGCCCTCCGAGTTTCTCCGCTTCCTCGCCGGGCTGGAGGCTCCCGGCATGGTGGTGCGCGGCGGGGGGATCACCCTCTTCCGGAAGGCGACCTTCGGTGGATTTTTCAGAAACCCGGACGGCGCGGGGCTCCCCTTGCACGACGAGGCCAGCGGCCTCTCCGTCGATCCGTCGGGATTGCGCCGCATCTGCCTGCTGCAGGGCAGCGGCCTGCCGCCCTCCTTCGAGCTCGAATGCGACGACTCCGGTTTCGCCCTGGCGGTTTGGCCGGACCTCGCCGATCTCGCCGCCGTCCGCAGGCTCGCCTCCGAGAGCTCCGCCCGTCCCCTGCCTTACGAGGCGGTGCGTCGTCAAGGCGCCGCCGCCTGGCTCGACGAGATCGGGCCGGAGACCCGCGGCTGGCACCACCGCCTCGTCTTCGACCGCGAAGCCGAGACCGTCTCCGTCGCCATCCGCTCCGCCTCGCTCGCCATCGGGGCCCGCTTCCGTCCCGCCTTCGTCGACCGAGACGGATCGGCCTTGCGCCTTTCGGACGCACCAGGCCGGCACGTCCTTCACTGCCGCGCCGGATCGGGTGCGGACATCTCCCCTCTTTCCGCTCTCGCCGCGTCCCATCTCGTCCGTCCATGAATCCCGCCCTCCCCCTTCTCTCTCCCGCCGTCTCCCGCCTCGTGCGACTCCGCGACGGACTCGCCGCCCTTCCCGAGTTCGGCCCTCTCTACCTGCAGGTGCGCGGCGCCGGCGGCGGGCTCGGCAAACGGGTCGCCTCCTTCCAGCCGATCTTCGTCGATGGCCTCGACTTCGCCTTCGATCCCGATTGCGGCGCTGGATTCTCCACTCGGAACCTCGCCGCGATCCACCTCTCGAGCCCGGCGCCGGAGAGCTATTTCGAGGGATCGATGGAGTTCGAATTCACCGCCTGCCCCCAGGGCTTCGCCCTCCATCTCCTGCCCGATCCGGACGGCGACCGCCGTCTTTCCCTCGACGGGCTCGTCGCCAACGTCCCCGCCGAACCGCTGGAGCCGGAAACGCTCGACGCATGGCGCGAGGCCCGCCGCCAACCCGTCCCGATGTGCTCCTGCTGCGCCGAGCGGGCCCGGCGGCGCTCCCGCTATCCGCAGCGGCACCCCATCCACGCGATCCTTCGCCACGCCCTCACCCACCGGCTCGAGCTCGACTGCCGCCTGCCCGCCCCGCACGCCGATCTCGCCGCCGCCTTCGTCCCCGCACGGATCGAGGTCCGCGACGGCTTCGTCGTCGCCAGCGACGCCCCCGCCCTCCACGCCCTCCACCTCGACATGGCCCGGCTCCACGCCATTGCCATCGACACCGTGCGGCTCGACGGCTGCGACTACTCCGAGATGCGGCTCTTCGATCCGAGGGGCTTCGTCACCTTCCGCATCCTCTGCGAGGACACCGCGCCGGCCGCGGCGTGGCGGGCGATCTGCGACGAGAGCCCGGAGTGCTGAAGCCCCTCCGCGCTCCATCGCTGCTCGGGCGGAGGCGGGCGCAGGGCTCACCAGAACGACTGATAGGCCCAGGCGCCCAGAACCGCTCCGACGAGCGGCCCGAGCACCGGGATCCAGGCATAGCCCCAGCCGGAGGGGCCCTTCCCCGGAATGGGCAGGAGAAAATGGACGATCCGGGGGCCGAGGTCGCGGGCGGGATTGATCGCGTATCCCGTCGGACCGCCCAGGGAAAGGCCGATGGAGAAGACCACCAGCCCCACCAGAAGCGGCCCCAGGCCCGTGCTGAAACCCGTCGCCGCCGGGAGGTTGTCGGGCCGCGGCAGGGCCAGCGCCCCCAGCACCAGCACGAAGGCGCCGATGGTTTCGGCGAGGAGGTTGCCCGGCGTGTGGCGGATCGCCGGCGTCGTGCAGAAGACGGCGCGCTTGGCCGCCGCATCGTCGGTGACGCGCCAATGGGGGAGATAGGCGAGGTAGACGAGCGCCGCGCCCAGCATCGCCCCCAGCATCTGCGCGAGGACGTAGGTCGCGGCGGCGCCCCACTCGATGTCGCCCAGCGCGAGCACCGCGAGGGTGACGGCCGGATTGAGGTGGGCGCCGGAGACCGTTCCCACGGCGTAGACCGCGAGCGTCACGGCCAGCCCCCATCCGGCGGCGACGACGATCCAGTCCGAGCCATGCCCCTTGGTGCGGGCAAGGGCAACGTTGGCGACCACGCCATTGCCAAGAAGGATGAGCAGGGCCGTTCCGATCAATTCCGCGAGAAAGGGCGACATGCGGCGAAGTGTGCCGGAAACGGCAGGCCATGAAAAGCGGAAAAACGGCGTTCTTCCCGGACCCTTGGCGCCACCCCCCCCGACGACAGACAAAAGCCGCTTGGGAATGCCCGTATCTCGGCTATGCTTTGCCCTTCGTTCCAGACATGCCATCCCCCGACAATCTCTACGCCCTCGTCCTCGCCGGAGGAAGCGGCACCCGATTCTGGCCGCTCAGTCGCGATGCGAAGCCGAAGCAGCTCCTCGCCCTCTTCGACGACGAGACCCTCATTGAAAAGGCGGTCGGGCGCCTCGACGGACTCGTGCCGCCCGAGCGCATCCTCGTCCTCACCAACGAGGCCCAGATCGAGGGCATCCGCGCCGCCCTGCCCGGGCTGCCCGCCGAGAACATCGTCGCCGAGCCCTGCCGCCGCGACACCGCTCCCGCCATCGCCCTCGCCGCCGGCTGGATCGCCGCCCGCGATCCGGAGGCCGCCATGATCGCCCTGCCCGCCGACCAGCTCGTCGTGAAGACCGAGGAGTTCCGCCAAGTCCTCCGCGCCGCCGCCGCCGCCGCCCTGGCCGAGGAGGCCGTCGTGACCCTCGGCATCAAGCCCGACTGGCCCTGTCCCAGCTATGGGTACATCGAGCGCGGCGCCCGCATCGAGACCGACGACGCCGGCACCGGCCTGGCCGTCCACGAGGTGGAGCGCTTCCGCGAAAAGCCCGACGTCGAGACCGCCCGAGAATACCTCGACGCGGGCACCTTCTCCTGGAACGCCGGGATCTTCGTCTGGACGATACCGACCCTGCTGCGGGAGCTCTCGCTGCACTGCCCCCAGCTCGCCGACTTCGTGGAGGATCTGCGCGCTTCCCAAGACTTCGCCGCCACGTTGGAGGAGCGCTTCCCCCAGCTCGACAAGGTCTCCATCGACTTCGCCCTCATGGAGAAAGCGGGAAAAATCCTCAACCTCGAGGCCGACGTCGGCTGGGACGACGTCGGTGGCTGGCCCTCGGTCGCGAAATATCTCGAGACCGACGACCAGGACAACGCCCACCGGGGGCCCCTCCTCGCCGTCGATTCCCGCGACAACATCGTCTTCTCCGCCGAGGGCTTGCCTCGCGTCTCCCTGCTCGGCGTCGAGAATCTCATCGTCGTGCAGACCGCCGACGCCCTCCTTGTCGCCAACCGGAACGACGCCGACCAGATCAAGAAGCTCGTCGAGCGCCTCCCGCCGGAGCTGCGGTGAGCGGAGAAACCGACTGGAACCCCCACTTTCTGAAACCTGAAATTCCCATCCGCGCCCTCGGGCTCGACCACGGCACCGCGCGCATCGGCGTGGCCGTCAGCGACGACCTCGGCTTTCTCGCCCATCCTTTGGAGACGGTGCCCGCGGCCGATTCCGACCGCGCCATCGCCCGTCTCGCCGAGATCGTCGCCCTGCGGCGGATCGAGGACCTCGTCGTGGGGCTACCCCTGCGCCTGGACGGAGGCGAGGGCGAGGCCGCCGCGAGAGTCCGCGCCTTCGTCGCGAAACTGAGACCCGAGCTTCCCGCCACGATCCGCTGCCACGAGGTCGACGAGACCTTCACCACCGTCGTCGCCCAGGAAAAGCTCCGCGCCGCCGGAAGGAACGCGAAGAATTCGAAATCGATCATCGACCAGGCCGCGGCGGTGGAGATCCTGCAAGCCTGGCTCGACGCGCGGGTGGAATCCGGAGCCTGAAAAACCTCAGCAAAACCGAAACCCGAACTCCTCTCCCGCCTTGCGCGAGGCGACGCCCTCGGCGAGGCTCCGGGCCGATGCATGGCAAGCGGTGGCAGCAAGCGGGTCTCGGGCTCGCCCTTTCCGTCGGGGCGGTGGCGCTCGCCCTCGCCCTGAACGAGCCTGACGTTTTGCGCCGGCTCCGGTCAGCCCTCCCCCGGGGCTTCGGCCCCGCGCCCGCCGCGACGCCCATCCAGCAGGCCGCCCTGCCCGAGCCGGACGCCCTGTTCGACCTGCCCGCCCGCGTCGGCGAGCTCTGGCAGGTCCGCCTTGCCCTGGGCGACGCCTTGCGCAACCGCAACGACCACGAAGCCCTGCGTCTCGCCGACACGGCGGCGCGGCTCTCGCGCTTCAGCGCGACCGACCACTACAACCTCGCCTGCGTCCTCGCCCGCATCGGGCTGGTCGAACCGGCCCTCGCCCGGCTCGACCGGGCGGTCTTCCTCGGCTTCGACGACGAAGCCCATCTCCTTGCCGATCCGGATCTGCGGGCCCTGCACGTCCATCCGGGATTCCACCGGCTCCTCGGCCGGAACGCCCCGCTGCCCTCTCCGACCGGAGATGCGCCGACGGCGGCTCAGGCCGGGGTGGCACCCGCCCCCGTCCGGGGCGGGAACGCCCCGGTCGACGATTCGAACACGGTCTGGGATTTCGAAGCGACGGTCTTCCGCAGCTATTTCGAGTTCCCCCCCGCGCCCGCCGATCTCCCGGCGGCGAACGGCCTCGGCTGGATCCCCCGGCAGCTGCGGCGCTGGCACAAGGCCGGGACCGCCGTCGGCCACCGGGGCGTCCTCTACGACAACCGCGACCGGGGGCATTCCTCCTTTCCCGCCTCCCCCTTCCCCCAGCTCTCCCGGGTCGTCTACCCGGAGGCGGCGGTCGCCCGCGGCCTCGACCTCGCTTGGCAGGAGCTCTTTTTGCACCAGGGGATCGTCGTGGGCAACTCCTCCACCGCGAACATCCATCCGGTCTTCTGGCGCAGCCAGGCCAGGGCCGCCCTGACCGCCCCCGACGGACCGAGGCGGCTGCACGCCCAATACCGCGCCAACCATCTCTATGTCTACGTGGAGCACACCGACCACGACCCGGGACATGACGGCGAAGGGGGAGGCCATGGCGACCTCTTCCCGGCGAACACGCCCTACGTCCTCGTCGCACAAGGCTCCTCGGGAGCGGACCAGCCCTTTCTGGAGGCCGTCCTCGCCACCCTCGCCGCCTTTCCGCCGGAGACCCGCGACCGCCTCGAGGCCGAGGGACTCCTCATGCCCTCCGTCCAACGCCTCTTCCGGCTCGCCGCCGTCGGGGGCGACCGCGAAGCCTACCTCGGCGGTCGCGCCCATCCCAGCGTTTTCGACGCCGCCGCGCTGCGACCGAGGACGATGGTCGAGCTCGCCCACGGACTCGCCCCGGACGACTTGCCGCCCCTCGCGAGCCTGCGCGTCGTCGAGGAGGAGGACGGCGGGCTGCGCTTCGGCTACGGGAGCGAGCGTCTCTTCGACACCCCCTGCGCCGTCGCCCGCGTCTTCCGCAGCGCGACGCCGTCGCGGCGGCTGGTGCTGAGCGCCCTGGACAGCACGGATCCGCTGGGCGCTCCGCTTTCCTACCACTGGCGCATCCTCCGCGGCGACCCCGAAAAGATCTCGATCCGCCCACAGCGGGCCGACGGGGCCATCGTCGAAATCGAGATCGACCACCATGGACGCCTCCCCACGGAGCCCGGCTCGCCCATCGAGTCCACCCGAGTCGATATCGGACTCTTCGTGGAAAGCGGCGACCGACTCTCCGCCCCCGCCTTTTTCACCACCCTCTTCCTCGAGAACGAGACCCGCGTCCACGGACCGGGCGGGCGGCTCGAGAGCATCGACTTCACCGACCCGGAGACCCGCTACCGCTACGTCGACCCCCTGATCGATCCCGCGAAGGCGTGGCGGGACGTTTTCCAATACGACGAAACGGGCCGCCTCACCGGCTGGACCCGGCACCGCGAATCCGGCGCCGTGGAGGAATTCGACCCCGCCGGACGCCTCGTCCTCGCGAGGAGCGTCATCGGTCGTCCCACCGCCGTCCGCGAAGTCCGCTACTCCGTCCGCCCGGACCGCACCGGCCAGACCCGGGCCTGGGTCGAGCAAATTCCGACGCTCCGCAGTCCGTAGTCCGCCGCCGCCCTGGCTGGCGCAGATCCGCGCCGCTTTCCGCTACGGCTTCGCCGGATCGCCGGTGAGGACGAAGCGGAGGATGGAGGGCATGGCCTCCTTGATGAGGTTCCGGGTGAGGCGGTACTCGTCGAGGTCGCCGCCGATGGGGTCGGGGACTTCGAGGTCGAGGTCGTCGGCGATGAACTCGCGCAGGACGAAGGTCTTTTCCCAGGCTTCGGGGAAGTAGCCGCGGATGGCCTCGACGTGGCCGCTGCCGAGACCGAAGATGTGGGTGTGGCCCTCGACCATCTCGGGAGTGAGCATGCGGCTGCGCTGATGGGAGATGTCGATCCCCTCCTCGTCCATCGCGATGACCGAGTTCCGGCTCGGCGTCATGTCCTCCATCGCCCCGAGACCGGCCGATCCGACTTCGATGTCGGCTCCGGCCTCCTTCGCCATCTTCCTCAGGAAGCCCTCGGCCATGGGGCTGCGGCAGACGTTGCCGGTGCAGATGAATAGGACGCGTCGGGTCATCGTTCGAAGGGCGGGACTGTCCCGCAATGGAGCCGCGAACGGGGGAATGTAAAGCCGCAAGGGGCAAAAACTGCCTTGATCCGGCGTTCCTCGCGCCTATGCTCGCTGTTTCCCCTCCCTTTCCCTATCCATCGATCCATGTCCCTGACCGATCTCATCCTCCCCGGTCGGGTGATCGCCGAGATGCGGTCGCACGAGCGCTACGAGGCCATCGCGGAACTCCTCGACCATCTCGTCGCGGCCGAGGCGGTGCCGCCGGGGAGCCGGGCGACGGCCCTGGAGGCCTTTCGCCTGCGCGAGGAGGAATGCAGCACCGGGATCGGCAACGGCATCGCCGTGCCCCACTGCTTCCTGCCGGGGCTCGGCGAAGTCGTGGCGGCCTTCGGGCGCTCGACGGAGGGGATCGACTTTCAGGCGGTCGATCATGTGCCGGTCCATTTCATCGTCCTCTTCATGGTGCCGGAGGCGGAGCACGCCCTCCATCTCCGCACCCTTGCCATGATCGCGAAGCATCTGAGCGACGCGGAGACCCGGAGCCGCCTCGCCGCCGCCATCGACGAGGACGACCTGCTCTCGGTCCTCGCCTCGCCTGCTTGACCCACCGATGGAAGCGTGGCCCCGAGGCGGCGCAACGACACGATCCGCCAGACGTCCCCACCCTCGACTTCTCAAATCCCCCCCAATCCCTCGCCCTCCCTCCATGCCCGACACCTTCGCCAGCCTCATCGCCTCGCGACTGCGCGAGGCCCTCGCCCGCACGCCCTTCGCCGCCGACCTGCCGACGGACTTCGCCGCGCAGGTGGACCCCACCCAGAACCGTCAGTTCGGCGACTACCAGTCGAACGCCGCCATGATCCTGGCGAAGGCCTTGCGGAAGAATCCGCGCGAGGTGGCCGCCGCCATCGTCGAGGCCTTCGACGGCGAGGGGCTCTGCGCGAAGCCGGAGATCGCGGGACCGGGCTTCGTCAACTTCCGCCTCGCCGACGCGGCCCTGACCGAACGCCTCGGGCTCCTCCTCGACGACCCCGGGCGGCTCGGCGTCGCCGCGACCGAGTCCCCGCAGACCATCGTCCTCGACTTCTCCGCCCCGAACGTGGCCAAGCCCATGCACGTGGGCCACATCCGCAGCACCATCCTCGGCGACAGCCTCGGCCGCATCGCGCGCTTCCTGGGCCACCGCGTCGTTTCCGACAACCACATCGGGGACTGGGGCACGCAGTTCGGCATGATCCTGTGGGGCTGGAAGCAGCTCCTCGACGAAGCCGCCCTCGCCGCCGATCCCATCCCCGAGCTGCTCCGCGTCTACCGCGAGGTGAACGTCCGGACGAAGGAGGACGAGGCCATCCTCGCCGCCTGCAAGGCCGAGCTGGTGAAGCTGCAATCCGGCGACCCCGGAAACCTCGCCATCTGGGAGCGCTGCGTCGCGCTCTCGAAGCAGGGGCTGCAGAAGATCTACGACCGTCTCGAGGTGCGCTTCGACCATTGGTACGGCGAGAGCTTCTACAACGACCGCCTCGCCCCGCTCGTCGAGGAGCTGATCGCCGAAGGCATCGCCGAGGAGAGCGAGGGCGCCATCTGCGTCTTCTTCCGCGACGACGAGCGTCTCGCCGACAAGCCGGCGCTGATCCGCAAGTCCGACGGCGGCTTCCTCTACGCCACCACCGACCTCGCCACCATCGACTTCCGCATCGACGAACTCGGGGCCGACGCGATCTGGTACGTGGTCGGCGCGCCGCAGCAGCTCCACTTCGACCAGATCTTCGCGATCTCCCGCCGACGGGGCCAGACTGCGGACCTGCGCTTCATCCCCTTCGGCAGCATCCTCGGGAAGGACCGCAAGATGCTGCGGACCCGCTCCGGCGACACCGTGCAGCTCGCCGACGTCCTCGCCGAAGCGGTCGAGCGAGCCCGCGCCATCATCGAGGAGAAGAACCCCGAGCTGCCCGAGGAGGAGAAGCGCGAGATCGCCGAGACCGTGGGGATCGGCTCGGTGAAGTACGCCGAGCTGAGCCAGTTCCGCATGACGGACTACGTCTTCGACTGGGACACCATGCTGAGCCTCAAGGGCAACACCGCGCCCTACCTGATCAACGCCTACGTGCGGACCCGGGCGATCTTCCGCCGGCTCGGAAGCGGCTTCGACCCGCAGGGGGGCGGTCTCGTCCTCGGCGAGGAAGCGGAGAAGACCCTGCTGCTGAAGCTCGCCCAGTATGCCGAGGTCGTCCCGACCGTGCTGGAGGACTTCCGCCCGAACGCCCTCGCCGCCTACCTCTACGAGCTGGCCACGACCTACCACCAGTTCTGGGAGGCTTGTCCCGTGCTGAAGGTCGAAGGCGACGTGCGCCACACCCGCCTCGCCCTCTGCGAGCTGACCGGGCGAGTCCTCCGACACGGTCTCGGTCTCCTCGGCATCCGTGCGCCGGAGAAGATGTGAACCCTTTCCCCGCCGAGCCTTGGACGCCCCGCTCAAAGCCCTGCTCGACCACCTCAACGCCTCCGTCCTCGGCGCGGAGACGGCGGTCCACGAACTCGTCGCCGCCCTCCTCGCGGGCGGACACGCCCTGGTCGAGGGCCCTCCCGGCGTCGGCAAGACGACCCTCGCGAAGACGCTGGCGCAGGCCGTCTCGGGCGTCTTCAAGCGGGTCCAGTTCACTCCCGACCTCCTCCCCGCCGACCTCGTCGGCTACTCGGTCTACCGCCAGGACCGCAACGCCTTCGAATTCGTCGAGGGACCGGTCTTCGCCAACCTCCTCCTCGCGGACGAGATCAACCGCGCCAGTCCACGCCTGCAGAGCGCCCTCCTCGAGTGCATGAACGAGGCCCAGGTCACCGTCGACGGCGTCACGCATCCCCTGCCCGAGGTCTTCCAAGTCGTCGCGACGCGGAACAACCGCCACCGCGCCGGCACCTTTCCCCTGCCCGTTCCGCAGCTCGACCGCTTCCTCGTCTCCATCGAGATGAGCCTGCCCGACAGCGAGACCCGCGCCGGCATCCTGAAGCAGCACGCCGCCCGCTTCGCCGGGGAGCGCGACGAGACCGTCGCGGGACCACGCCTGCCCCTCGGCGAGGTCGGGCGATGGCGGCGCCGCGTCCGCGCCCTGCCCGCCTCCGACGCGATCTTCCGATACGTCATCCGGCTCTGCGACGCGATCCGCCACCATCCCGAGCTCGACGCCGCCATCAGCAACCGCGGCGCCCTCGCCATCATGCAGACGGCGCGGGCCATGGCCTTCCTCGACGACCACGAAGCCGTCTATCCCGAGGATGTGAAGCGCGCCTTCGTCCCGGCGGCGCTGCATCGCATCGAGGCGGGGGAAGGCGAATTCGACCGCGACGGCACGGCGGGCAGACGGACCGCGCTGAGGCTGCTGCTGGAGGAGCTTCTGGAGACGGTGGCGGTGGAGTAGGGTGCGGGACGGACGGCCCATCGACGCCCGGGCGAGGTCGTTGCCCCCGCCTACAGGGAAGGCTCCGCGTCCGGGTCCTGTGGCCGCGTCCATCGGGCGCGGGACGGACGGCCTTTCAGCAGGCGCGGGACCGGAGTCTGCGGGGCGGTCGCTCGGGGCTGCCCCGGAACGGCGATTCGGAGCGAACGGGGCGCATGACGAAATGGGTGGAAAAGCTTCCGGAGGCTTTCGAGGAACGAGGGCCTCAAGCCGCTTCGGACGGCCCCGCCCGATTCACGAAGCTCCGGGTTTGCCGGAGATGTCTGATTGCGGAGTCAGGGGACTGGTTCGGCCCGCAGGGGCGCGGGGATGATCCCGCCCGCATCGCCGCCGGCCCCGCTTTCCAGTAGCTTCGCGGCCTCGACTCCCGGCTCGGATTCGGGATCGATCGCCACCGCCCGGCGCAAGGTCGCCGCCGAAGTCTCGCTCTGGCCGGCCCGGCGCTCGAAGCCCGCCCGGTAGATCAGGGCCGCTTGGAGCGCCCGTCCCTCGATGCCCATCTCCTCGACATGCCGGTTGGTCCGGACGATCGCTTCGGGCCACTTCTCCTCGCGAGCCAGCGCCTGGATTTCCCGCTCGAAATCGGCCTCCGCGATGAGCCGGCGGAAGGGAGCGGCGAGCTTCAGCGCATCGTCCGGATCGGCGGCGAGGACGGCCTCCATCTCCTTCCGGTAGAAGCGGGCGACCAGGGGCTCCGGCACGTCGGGAATGGCGCGGCGCAGTCCCTTCGCCTTCTCCTCGCCCTCCAGGGATTCCGCCGCCTGCGCCGCCGCGAGATTCTCCCCGTGCGTCCGGGCGATCTCGAGGATCTGTTCCGCGTAGGCCACCGCCTCGACCGGCTGGTAGCCGTTCAGGCCGAAGGGCCGTCCATCGGCGTCGGTCAGCACCACCGTGGGAAAGCCCCGCACCCGGTAGGCGTCCCGCAGCAGCGCCTTCTGCAAGGCCTCCTCGCGCGGGAGGCGGTTGTCCTTCGGAAACTCCAGCTTCAGCAGGGCGAATTCCGTCGAGACGGCCTCGATGAAGGCGGGCTGGCCGAGGATGTCCTCGTAGAACGTCTCGCAGATCTCCAGCCAGTCCGTGGCGGTGAAGACGATCAGCAGACGCTTCCCCTCGGCCTTGGCCTCGGCCCGGGCCGCCGGGTAGTCGCGATGCCAGATCCCGACCGCGCCGACCGGCGAGAGAGTCGCCGAAAGAAAGAACGCGGCGAGGAGGAGGGTGGGCGGGTCGGGACGGGAGCGCTTCATG
>CAYMMC010000016.1:0-16986 GCA_964391125.1 uncultured Akkermansia sp. | reverse complement strand
GTTTCGACGGACGGTCTTGCCGCGAGGCGGGTAGGGCCGTGCGGCCCGCGCGGCCGATCGGGCGTCCCCGCGACCTTCGCTCCCCGAGCGGGCCGCTCGGGACTACCCCCGGACACTGCGGCGGTGCGTAGGGGGATGATGAAATCATTGGCGGGAAAGGCGTTCGAGGTCTCCCGAGGAACGAGGTCACTGGCCGCTTCGGGCGGCTCCAATCCCCAAAGCTCCGGTTCTGCCGGAAGTATCCGATGCGGCGTGCGCCACCCGTTCCGGGCCAAGCCCGGCGTCCGCCGCCGGGGATTTCAGATGACGGGGAGGGCGGGATGCGGGATGTTCCCCCCATGACCTTCCGCCTTCTCTCCGTCCTCGCCGTTTTTCTGAGCATCCCGCTTGCTGCCGCCGAACCGGTGGACGTCGATGTGGAAAAGGCGGAGGAACTGATGGCCTCCGAACCGGAACTGCTCGTCATCGACGTCCGCACCCCGGAGGAGTTCGAGGAAGGGCATCTGCCGAAGGCGATCAACCTCGACTTCAACGGCGACGACTTCGAGGCGAAGCTCGCCAAGCTCGACCCGACGAAGCCCTGTCTCGTCTACTGCGCCGTCGGCGGGCGCAGCGGCAGGTCCATGGAGATCTTCCGGAAGCTGAAGTTCGCGAAGGTCCGCCACCTCGAGGCAGGCTACCAAGGCTGGACCGACGCGGGCAAGCCGACGGCGCCCCGGTGAGGCCGGGGCTTTCCCGCCCCCCCTTTTCAGTTCTGCGTTCCGAACTTCGCCTTGATCTCGTCGCTCAGCTGGGAGCCCGCGACCCATTGCCGCGCGGAGTCGCCGTCCATCGCGATCCACTGTTCGAGGAGCATGGAGAGATTTTCGCCGCGCTTGGCTTCGTCGGAGATGGTCGAGGCCCAAGTGATGGCGGATTCGGGGTCGAGGTCGATGATGGTGTTGCTGAAGGTGGCGAGCACTTCGTCGTTCTGCGGCCCCTTGGGCTGGGTGTTGAGCCATTCCGCCGCCGACGCGGGGTCGCTGCTGCTCCAGTCGAGCATGACGTCCTCGATGATGCGCTGCCGGGTTTCGGGGTCGTCGACCGAGGCCACGGCCCACTTCAGGGATGCCCCGGGATCGTGCTCGGCCCAGCCGAGGGCGACGCCGAGGGTCGCGTAGTTCTTGTCCTCCTCGGACTTCAGCGAGGCGATCCACGCCGCAGCCTTGCTGGGATCGCCCATGGCCCATTCGGTCCCGATCTCCATGTGGGCGATGGCGCGGGCGTCGGAATTGCCCAGGGTGCCGGCCCAGGCGGCGGCGTCGGCGGGATTGCTGCTGGCCCATTGCCCCGCGATGCTCATGACGAACTCGTCGCCGAAGTCGTATTCGAGCAGGCGCTCGGCGGCCTTGGCGGCGCCCTGGGGATCGTGCGAGGCCCAGCCCGAGGCGAGGGAGTCCATCACGCTGGAGCGGGTGTATTCGTCGAGCCCCTCGGCCCAGGTGAGCGCCTCCTGCGGCGATTTGCGGCCCCAGGATTCGAGGATCTCGTAGATCGCGTCCTCGCGGTTCGTGCCGCTGGTGTTGTCGTTGAACCAAGCCGCGGCGGCGGCGGGGTCGGTCTCGGCCCAGCCGTCGGCGATGTAGTAGAGCGCGTCGGACCTCTCGACTCCTTTCAAATTCGCCATGGCCCATTCGACCGCCTCGAGGCCGTTCTTCTCGCCCCAGGCGGTGTAGACCGACTCGGTGTAGATCTGGCGGTTGTCGCGACCGGGGATGCTCTTGGCCGCCGCGATGGCGGCGAGGGGATCCTCGTGGCCCATCCGGTAGCCGGACTGCTCGAGGTTGACGGAACTGAGGCTGCCGACGTCCGAGGCGCCGCCCGAACTGCCGCCCGTCGCGCCGCCGACGAAGGTCGTGGCCTCGCCTCCGCCGTCCGTGCCGCTTCGCCCTTTCGGCGACTGAAGGGAGGGGACGAGGAGGTAGACGGCGAGCGCACCGGCGACGAGCGTGCCGAGATGGGAGAGGATCAGAGCGGGTTTCATAGGCGATTTGGGGCACTTTAGAGGTGGAAAACGCGGAAATCGAGCCGATTTCGTTTCAATTCCGTCATCGTGTCTCTGTTTCCGGGCATTCCGAACTTCGCGAGATGACGGACAGCCCCAGCCGTCGGTCTCGCCTCCCCGGGAGGATCTTGCGCCATTCCACGCCATGCCCGAACTCGCCGAAGTCGAATACTACCGCAAGCAATGGGACCCCGGCCAAGGCGAGACCGTCCTCCGGGTGCAGACCCATCCGGCGGCGCGCATCTACCGGGACGCTCCCGCCTCCGCCTTCGAAGGCGCCCTGCCCGGGCGCCGCTTCCTCGCCGGCCGCGCCCACGGCAAGCAGATGCTGTTCGAGTTCTCCGGCGGGCTTTGGCTCGCCTTGCACCTCGGCATGACCGGCCGGCTCCGCGCGGCATCCGCCGGGCATGCGGCGGCCCGGCACGAGCACCTCGTCCTCTCCTTTGCCTCGGTTTCCCTGGTGTTCGAGGATCCCCGCATGTTCGGGCGGGTCCGGCT
Organism: uncultured Akkermansia sp.; assembly: GCA_964391125.1. Lineage (GTDB taxonomy): Bacteria > Verrucomicrobiota > Verrucomicrobiia > Verrucomicrobiales > DEV007 > Arctic95D-9. The sequence goes on along the minus strand of CAYMMC010000016.1, from coordinate 14,444 downwards.
GGACCTCGTCGATGGCGGCCGGGCGCCGCGTTGGTGGCTCGATCTGCCGCCCCAGCCGACCGACCCGCGATTCACGAAGGCGCGCGTGCGCGACTTCGTGCGCCGCTTTCCCAGGACGCCGCTGAAGACCCTGCTCCTCGACCAGCGCGGATTTCCCGGCATCGGGAACTGGATGGCCGACGAGATCTGCTGGCGGCTGCGCCTGGCGCCGCAGACGCCGGCGGGCGAACTCGACGAAGCCGTGCTCGGTGCGCTCTGGAGGGAGGTCCGCCGCGTCTCCAGAGGGGCGCTGAGGGCCGTCGGCGCGGATTGGGGCGATCTGCCGGACAGCTGGCTGATGAACCACCGCTGGCGCGACGGCGGCACTTGTCCCCGGCGGGGATGTCGGCATGAATTGGTGCGCGGGGATCTGCGCGGACGGACGACCTGCTGGTGTCCGGCCTGCCAAGGCCCGCCCCAGAAGCGGGGCTGAGCGGCAAAGGCGGCTACAGGGGCGCTTCCTCGCCGACGTCGTCGGCGTATTGCCTCTCCCCGCCCGGCAGTTGGCTGGGGTCGATGGCGATCTCCTCCATGGCCCGGTCCAGCGCCGCCCGCATCTCCGCCACCGCGTCGGCGTAGGCGGGATCGCCGGCCACGTTCCGGTTCTGCTGGGGGTCCTGCTCGTTGTCGTAGAGCTCCACCTCGGGCGAATCCGGGAAGCAGGCCAGCGTGTAGCGCTTCGTCCGCAGACCCCAGTGGGCCGGCGGCGCGGTGTAGCAGTAGAACAGCCCCTCGCGCCAGTCCGCGGGCGTGCTTCCCTGCATGAGCGGTCGGATGGAGCGCCCCTGCATCCGCTTCGGCGCGGCCTCCGAAGCGAGCCCGGCGAAATCCAGCAGAGTTTGGGCGAAGTCCACGTTCGAGACGAGCTCCCCGTTGACGCTGCCCGCCGGAATCTCCTTGGGATAGCGGGCCACGAAGGGCATGCGGATCGACGGGTCGAGGATGATCCGCTTGTCGTAGAGCCCGTGCTGGCCCAGCCAGTAGCCCTGGTCCGAGGTGTAGATCACGAGGGTGTTCTCCGCGAGGCCGGTTTCGTCGAGATGCCTCAGCACGCGTCCGATGTTGTCGTCCACCCCGCGCACGCAGCGCAGATACTTGTGCAGGATGTGCTGGTAGGCGACGCGGGAGACGGCGTCCGCCGAACCGTCCTCCGGCGTCCCCATGGGAGGGTCGGTGTCGTCCTTGTGCAGGGGGTAGTAGAGGCTGGCCATCGACGGGGTGCGGGCCTTCAGCAGCGGGCTGCTCGCCTGCCGGTTCTCGTAAATATTGGGCGGCTCCGGAATCGTCCGTCCCTCGAACAGATCGGCGTAGCGCTCGGCGTAGTCGAAGGGGTAGTGGGGCGCCTTGAACTGCAGCATCAGGCAGAAGGGCTTGCGACCGGACTCCGGGTTCTCCTGTCGCGCCTCCAGCCAGGCCAGGGCCTTGTCGGTGTAGACGTCCGTCGCGTAGCCCTCGCGCCGCTCCTCTCCGCGCGGGGTCAGGAACACGGGATCGAAGTAGTCGCCCTGGTCCTCGACGATGGCGTAGTCGTCGAAGCCCCGCGGAACGTTCTGCAAATGCCACTTTCCGACCAAGGCCGTCTCGTAGCCCGCCTTTTGCAGCTCCTCCGACACCCAGTCGCAGGAGTCGGCGATCCTGCCGTTGAGCGTTCGCACGCCGGTCCGGTGGGAATACTGTCCGGTGAGAATGCTGGCCCGGCTCGGAGAGCAGAGCGAGAAATTGCAGAAGACCCGGTCGAAGCGCACGCCCTCGCTGGCGATCCGGTCGATGTTCGGCGTGTCGACGAAGCCTTCCAGATGGGGGGCCAGATGCGAGTAGCACGAAATCGCCTCCGCCGTGTGGTCGTCCGACAGGATGAAGAGGAGGTTGGGGCGTTCCTCCGCTTCGGCGAAGGGGGCGAGGAAGGCGCAGCCCAGCGCGGCCAGGAACGGGCGGATCCGGAGGGCGGACGGGAGGTGCATGGGGGAGGGTAGGCTGGCGGGACGCCGAGCGTCAACCGCTTTCGGCGGCCGTCCCCGCGAACCCGCGAGCGAGGGGCGTCGGCCGCAAGGATTCCGCCCCGCGGCACTGCGTCGAGGGCCGGTCCTCAGCAGTCCGCCAGCAACTGGCGGTTCTTCCACACGTAGCTCAGTCCCGAGACGAGCGTGAGGATCAGCGCGATCCAGATCAGCGCCTGTCCCAGCGCATGCGGTCCGAGACCCCGCCAGTCGAGCACCGGGCTGAGCCAGGCGAAGGCCGGCTCCTTCGCCGCGAGGACGACGAGGAAGTAGATCACCGCGACGATTTGGAAGATCGTCTTGTATTTCCCGAGATTCTCCGCCGCGAGGACGATCCCTTCCGCCGAGGCGACGAGGCGCAGCCCCGTGACGAGAAACTCGCGGGCGAGGATCACGACGACGATCCAGGCGGGAAAGAGGCCCTGTCCCGAGAGGATGACGAAGCCCGCGCACATCAGGATCTTGTCCACCAGCGGGTCCATCAGCTTGCCGAAGTTCGTGACGAGGTTGCGCTTCCGCGCGATCTGCCCGTCGAGCAGGTCGGTGTAGGCCGCCACGGAAAAGACGATCAGGGCGATGGTGCCGGCGTGGGGAATCCCGTCGATGGAGAGGACCGCCACGAAGACGAAGGTCAAAACGAGCCGGGCGACGGTGAGCTGGTTGGGCAGATTCATGGGGAAAGGAGCTGGGAGCCAGAAGCTAGGAGCCAGAAGTCAGGAGTAAAGCAGCAAAGGAGTATAGAAGCGGTCCGGCCACGCGGGAAACTTTAAACCTGAAACTTTAAACTCGGACCCCGAACCCGTTGATTTTTCCCCAGCGTCGATCATGCTGCGACCCGCCGTTTTCCATGGCGCATCAGAGATCATGACCGAAGCATCCGACACACCACCGGCGGAGGACCTGGGGGCGCTCCTCAAGGTCCGCCGCGAGAAACTGGAGCAGCTCCGCGAGCTCGGCGTCGACCCTTTCGGGAAAGGCTTCGAGACGACCCACTCCCCCGGTGCCTTGCGCGAGGCCTTCGCGGAGGGGCTCGAGGTGCGCGTCGCCGGACGGATCACCGCCCTGCGCGACATGGGCAAGAGCCATTTCCTCGACCTTTCGGACCTGAACGGCCGCATCCAGGTCTTCGTGAACCGCAAGGAGATCGGCGAGGAGCGATGGGCGGCCTACAAGCTGCTCGACATCGGCGACTGGATCGGCGTCGCGGGCGAGACCTTCCTCACGAGGACGGGCGAGCCCTCCGTGAAGGTCCGCGAGGTGACGGTGCTCTCGAAATCCCTCCGCCCCATGCCCTCGAAATGGCATGGCGTCGTCGATCCGCAGATCAAGTACCGCCAGCGCTACCTCGACCTCATCGCCAACGAGCGCTCCCGCGAGATTTTCAAGAAGCGCAGCCTGATGGTCGCCGAGATCCGCCGCTACCTGCAGGACTGCGGCTTCTACGAAGTCGAGACCCCCATGTTGCAGGACGTGCCCGGCGGCGCCGCGGCGCAGCCCTTCGAGACGCGGCACAACGCGCTGGGCATGGACATGTACCTGCGCATCGCGCCGGAGCTCTACCTGAAGCGCCTCCTCGTGGGCGGTTTCGAGAAGGTCTTCGAGCTGAACCGCAGCTTCCGCAACGAGGGGATCAGCCGACGCCACAACCCCGAGTTCACCATGCTGGAGGCCTACTGGGCCTACGCCGACTTCGAGAAGATGGCCGAGCTGGTCGAGGACCTCGTCTGCCACCTGGCGGAGACCTTCTGCGGCGGCCTCCGCATCGAGCACCGCGACGCGGAGGGGGAAGTGACCAAGACCATCGACCTCTCCCGCCCTTGGCGGCGCGCCCCCTACCGCGAGCTCGTGGCCGACGCCGCCGGGGCCGACTGGTGGGACCTCGACCCCGCCGGGCGCCGCGCCCGCTGCGAGGAGCTCGGCGTCGAGCTCTCCCCCGAGATGGAGGACTACGAAGTTTCGCAGCAGGTCTTCGAAAAGCTCGTCGAGGAGAAGACGGTCGATCCCGTCTTCGTCACCCACGTCTCCAAGGAGCTGGTGCCCCTGGCCAAGCAGAACGCGGCGGACGGCTCCGTCGTCGACGTCTACGAGCTGATCATCAACGGAGCCGAGATTTCGCCCGGCTATTCCGAGCTGAACGATCCCGACGTGCAGCGCCGCCGCCTCGAGGAGCAGGCCGGCGAGGAGATCCAGAAGATCGACGAGGACTTCCTGCTCGCCCTCGAGTACGGCATGCCCCCCGCCGGCGGCATCGGCATCGGCATCGACCGGCTCATGATGATGCTGACCGGCGCCGAGTCGATCCGCGACGTGGTTCTCTTCCCGCAGCTGAAGCGGCGGGAGGCGTAGGCCGAGGCGGAAGCCAAAGGTAACCCCGAGCGGAAGCCGAGGGTAGCCCCGGGCGGCCCGCTCGGGGAGCGAAGGTCGCAGGGACGTCCGATTGGCCGCGCGGGCCGCGCGGCCCTACCCGCCCCGCAGCAAGACCGTCCGTCGAAACCATCCCCCGATGAATGGGGACTGCCGGACCTATTGGACAATGAGGGGGATCAGGCCGCCGGCTTGGCCGAGAGGATCTCGTCGAGGACCCGAAGAAGCAGGGGCAGGTTCACCGGCTTGGGCAGCACCATCTGCGTCCCGGCCTGGGCCACGGCGCCCTCGGAGAGCTCGGTCGAGTCCACCAGGGCGGTGAGCATGAGGACGGGGATGTGGGCGAGCGACGGGGTGCCCTGCAGCTGCGCCTGCACGTCGCCGCCGTCCAGGCCCGGCATCACCACGTCCAGGACGATGGCGTCCGGCATGAAGGCCTTGGCCGCCGCCAAGGCCTTGGTGGAGTCGTTCTCGATGCGGACTTCGTAGGCACCGGTCCGCTCCAAGTTCATTTTGAGGAGCTCGGTGAACCCCGCCTCGTCGTCGACCAGCAGAATTTTTCGGGACATGGCTCGGGATGGGCTGTTCGGTTGGCTTCGGCTGTCAGGGTGACAGTTTTCGGGTCCCGGTGTCAACCCTTTTCGCGGAATCCTCGCTTTTCCCGGGCCGTCCGACGGTCCGCACCTTTCCCGTCTCCAGTTTGGTCGGCAGAGTCAGGCGGGCCACCGCGCCCGCCCCGTCGCTCCGGTTCTCCAGCGCGAGGAGCCCCCCGTGCAGCTCGACGATGCGCCGGGCCACGGAGAGGCCCAAGCCCGTCCCGACGCCGGTGGGCTTGGTGGTGAAGAAGGGATCGAAGAGACGGCCCGCGTCGGTCGGGGCGATGCCGCTGCCGTTGTCGAGGATCTCGAGGACGACGACCCGGTCGCCGCTGCGGAAGAGCTCGCGGGTCCTCGCCCCCTCGTTCCTGGCGACGTCCTCGAGGGTCTCGGCCCGGGCTCGGATCTTCAGTTGTTTCGCCTCCGTCCCGGACATGGCGTGGACCGCGTTGATGATGAGGTTGATGAGCACTTGCTCGAACTTCGAGAGATCGAGAAAGACGGGGGGCAGCTCCTCCTCGATGTCGACGCTGATCCTGACGTTCGAACGGGTCAGCTCGTGCTTCACGAGCAGGAGGACCTCGTCGACGACCCGCCCCAGATGGGTCGCCTCGCGGGAGAGGGCCCGCTGCGAGGAGAAGTCGACGAGGCCGCGGACGATGCGGTCGGCCCGCTCCACGGCGTCGCGCATCTGCGTCAGGATCGTCTCGACGTTGGAATCGCCGGGCTCGATGCCTTGGGAGAGGTAGTCGACGCCGAGCAGGAGCAGGGCGAGGGGGTTCTTCACCTCGTGCGCCACCCCGGCGGCGAGCCGTCCGATGGACTCCAGCTTCTCCGCCTGGATGAGCTGCATCTGGGTCCGCTGAAGCTCTTCGTTCGCCCTGACGAGGTGGCGGTTGAGGCGCTCGAGCTGCTCCCGCGACTTCACCTGCTCGGTGATGTCCTCGCTGATGCCGACGACGAGCAGACGCCCGGTCTCCTCGTCGTGGACGGGGATCTTGACGGTGCGGAGATGGACTTCGCGGCCGTTCTGCGTCTCGATGATCTCCTCCGGCACCTTCATCAGGCTGCCCCGCTGGATCACCGCCTTGTCGACGCTGCGGAAATAGTCGGCCGACTCCAGCGAGAAGAGGTTGTAGTCGTTTTTCCCGAGGGCCTTCTCGGCGGGGATGGTCGTGACCTCCTCCTGCTTCTTGTTCCAGAGGATGAAGCGGAAGTTGTCCGTGGCGTCCTTGGCGAACAAGGCCACGGGCAGGCTGTCCAGGACGGATTCGACGATGCTGCGCTTCTCCATGGGCCCCTTTGCGGGAACCATGCCTTATCAGATCGGCGCGGCGATGAAAAGCGAAACGCTCGGAAAAATGCGCGGGGTCAGTTCCGCCATTCTCGATACTGGCTCTGCATGCGGGTCGTGGCATCGACCGGCGAGAGCGTGGGGGGGGCGGTGTAGGTGCCGTCGTCGCTCCCTCCGCCGCCCGAGGCGCAGGAGCTGAGGGCCAGCGTCGAGACGAGCGAGCCGAGAAGAAGGAGGGCCGGAAGACGAAGCGATCTCATGGTTGAATCATGCCTAGGAGAGCCTCGGGAATCAACTGGAAAACCGTGCGGAGCCCGACATTCGCATCCACCTCGAATCGACGGAGGCATTCCCCCTCGAGGCGGAGATCGGGTCCGCCCCTTCATCGTGCGGCGGCTTCGGGACCGGACTTCCGGGCGAAGTCCGCAGCGGCGCGGTCGAGGTCGTCCGTCGGCACGCCGCCGTCGAAGCAGACGACACGGTAGCGCAGCCGGAGACCGGCCTCGCGTTCGATGCGCAGAGGGGCGGGGGCGACGATGCAGGGGTTCAGCAGGCCGATCTTCCCAACGTTGTGCCAGAGCGTCGGCGGATTGTCGGGATGATTGATCACCGCCACGCCTAACGCCTTGCCGGACTCCAGGCGGATCTCGAAGGCATACCAGGGGCGGTCCGGCCAGTCGGTCTCCGGCTTGAGATGGGACGGGCTCGGGAGGGAGACCGGCCCGTCGGGGTCGTGCGCGGTGATCGTCCCGTCCTTGCGCGTCCTCACGCTGAAGCCGCAGAAGGCGAACTGGCCCAGGGTCAAATCCTCGTCGGAGCCGAAAGTGTAGTCGAAGTCGTAGATCCGGGCCTCGGCGCCGAGATGCACCCCGGTCCGCAGATTTTCCCGCAGCAGGACGGTTTCGGCGGCCCGCCATTCGTTGCGGGCGAGGAAGCTGGCGCCGCCCGCCGTCGCGACGAGGTTCTCGACGCCCGCGTTGGCGATGAGCCGGTCCTCCAGGGGGGCGAATTTTCCCCAGCCCCAGAAATCGCCCGCAGTCCTGTCCGAGCGCACCTCCAGCCAAGCGAGAAAGACACCGCGATGGTGGAGGTGGTCGTCGGGCGCCAGGTCGGTGACCCGCTCGCCGCTGGGCGTGGTCAGGGGGTGGAAGTAGCAGGCGCTGGGCGAGCTGCATGTCGAATCGGCGGGCTTCCTCAGCCAATAGCGCAGAATCTCCTCCTCTCCCCGTCGGACTACGACGGCTTCCTCGCCCTCTTCGATTTCGACCGTTCCGGAGGCGCCCGCCGGAGCTTGCTCCGCCCAAGCCGGAGCGGTTCCCATGAAAAGCAGCGAGGCGCTGGCGATGCCTGGAAGCAGGCGGACGGGGGAGAGGGGCCGGGATCTCATGGGGAAGACAGTCCCGCAAGGGCGGCGCTTGGCGACCGTTTCCGCGGGCGCGATCACGCGAAGCGCTCCAGAGCCTCCAGCGCCCGGTCGGCGATGCGGGCGAGCTTTTGGTATTGGGCGACGCGGCTGTCGCCTCCCAGCACCTTGGGATGGATGCGGTTGCCGAGCATGAGGGCGAAAAGCTGCCTCTCGGGGTCGATCCAGAGAGCGGCGCCGGTCCACCCGCCGTGTCCGTAGGCGCGTGGGGAGAGCCGGGAGGGGCGGTGTGGCTGCTCCCCGGTTGCCCAGACAAATCCGTGCGGGGGGAATTCCGGCGCCAGGTGGTTGCGGGTGAAGTCCAGGATGACCTCCTCGGAAAGGAAGCGGCTCCCCTCGTGCAGACCGCGGCGCAGCATCATCCGGCAGAAGCGGGCGAGATCGGGAGCCGTGGTGAAGAGCCCGGCGCTGCCGATGGCGCGCCCCGCCGTGAGCGTGTCCTTGTTGTGGCTGATGCCCGCCTCGATGTGGGTCCCGGCGACGCGGTCGAGATGGGGCGTGGCGTTGAAGGTGCTGTCCTTCATCCCCAGGGCATCGAAGATCTCCCGGGTGCAGAATTCCCCGAAGGGGACCCCGGTGACGCGCTCCAGGATCACTCCGAGGAGGATGGTGTTGCGGTCGGCGTATTCGTAGCGGGTGCCGGGCGGAGCGGAGGGCGATTCGCGGAGCATGCCCTGGAAGAAGGCCTCTCCCTCGCCCCAGGAATAGAGCCGGGGATCGGCGGCGAAGCCGGAAGTGTGGGCCGCGAGGTGGCGCAGGGCGATCCGGTCGATGCCGACGCCCTCGTGGTCGGGCAGATAGCGCGACATGGGGGCGTCGGGATCGAGCAGCCCGCGGTCGACGCAGAGGGCGCAGGCGGTGGCGGTGGCCACTGCCTTGGTGACGCTGGCGATGTCGAAGACGGTGTCGGGCCGCATCGGCCTCGCGGCCGGAACCACCTGGGCCAGGCCGACGGCTTCGTGGAACAGGGTTTGCTCGGGGGTGCCGATCATGACCACGACTCCGGGGATGGGGTAGGGCGGGGTGGCGAGCTCCTCGCCCATGAAGCTCCGCAGGGAGGCGATCTCGGCTTTCGGCAAGGCGGCCGCGGCAACCGCGCGGACGCCGGGGAGACAGGAGGAGGCAGCTCCGAGAGCGGCGGCGTGGAGAATGCGGCGACGGCTGGGCAGGCCGGGGAAGTGGCGGGCAGTGGTTGGATCGATCATTTGGGGGAACTTCGTTTGTAGGCGCCGAGGGGGACGAGGATTTCCGAAACGGCCTCGAATCCGAAATCCGTATCGAGTCGCAGCGGTTCGCCCGCCTCGCTGAGGTAGACGCGTAGTTCCTGCCCCGGCTCCGGGCCGCGCAGGACGAGAAGAAAGGCGAGAATCTCCCGTCCGGCGAGGATGAAATCTCCCCTCCGCGCTTCGGTCGTGAGGCTCGGCGCCCCGAGTTCGGACAGGCCGAGCCCAGCGAGTGCTCCGATCGGTCCCAGCAAGGGCAGGGCGGAGGAGGCGGGAGGCGGGCCCTCCAGGGAATCGAACGAGAGCAGCTCCTGCCCCGCCAGGTTGACGCTCGCCAGGATCCTCGGGTCACCGCTGCCCGTTCCATCGTAGGCAAGGTGGGCGTTCAATCCCCGATCCGGGATCCGCAAGGCGATCTCGCCGTCGCGGACCTCCATTGTTTCGGTGAAGGCGAGGCTGCCCCGCCACGAGAGGTGGGCGGAAGGCGCTTCGGCCCCTTCGTCGTGGCGGTCCGTCGTGCCCGAGAGGGAGAGCACCCGTTCGACGACGCCCGATTCCTCGTCGAGCCCCGATCCGCCCGAGATCTTGATCTCGCCACGGCGCACGCCGTTCTCCAGCAAGGCCATGGTGGTCGATTCGTTCCAGTCGAAGAAGACGCGATAGACCTCGCGCGGATCGATCCGGGACATGCGGGAGCCGGGCGGCGCCCACACCACGGCGCAGAGCCAGGCCACGCTGCCGAGCCAAAACAGAACGATGGCGGGGGCGGCGAGACGGGCTGGCATTTGCCCGAGCTTATCACGGATCGGGGGGCGGGCTCAACCCGCTTTGCAGGGTCGGGGCGGGTTACGCGCCAACTGGGGCGGCGAGCAGTGTCTCGGTTGCCAAAAACCGGCCGTCGGCATCGGGGAATCGGAGCAAAGATTTGAATTTCTGGCCGAACTTCTTCGATTTCATCTTGCCGATATGGCGAAAATTGGAGTTTTTAACCGAAAACGGAAGAAAAACGATTTGCTAAAAATCGAAAATCGATCATTTTGACGAGAACAGCCCCAATTGATCCCCATGGCCTCAAAAAACACGAAAGAAGCGCTCGACGGAGCGCAAGCGCTGGTGAAAACCTTGGACGGACTCGGCATCGAGTACGTCTTCGGCTATTCCGGCGGCGCCGCGCTGCCGATCTTCGACGCGCTGGAAACGGTGAAGTCGACCAAGAAGTTCATCCTGACCCGCCACGAGCACGGGGCGACCGACATGGCCGACGACTACGCCCGCGACACCGGCAACCCGGCCGTGGAGCTGGTGACCTCCGGCCCCGGCGCGGGGAACACCCTCACCGGGATCATGACCGCGCAGATGGACTCGGTGCCGATGATCATCGTGACAGGCCAGCAGGTGACCTGGATGCTCGGGAAGGACGCCTTCCAGGAGGCCGACATCTTCGGCATCACCATACCCGTGGTGAAGCACAACTACCTCGTGCGCGAGACCAACGAGCTGCCCCGCATCGCCCGCGAAGCCTACCACATCGCCACGACGGGGCGTCCCGGTCCGGTGCTGATCGACGTGCCGAAGAACGTGAGCCAGTCGGCCTTCACCGGCGATCTCGACGCCGAGATCGATCTGCCCGGCTACCGCCCCGAAAAGTCCTTCGACATCGACGGCACCTCGATCGAGGAGGCGGCGCGCCTCGTCAACTTGGCCAAGAAGCCGCTCATCCTCGCCGGGCACGGCGCGATGATCTCCGGCGCCGAGCGCGAGCTGATGGAGCTCGCCACCAAGATCGACGCCCCCGTGACCTCCACCCTGCTGGGCAAGGGCGTCTTCCCCGAGTCGCATCCGCTCTCGCTCGGGATGCTCGGGATGCACGGCACCGCCTACGCGAACAAGGCGGTGTGCGAATGCGACCTCATCCTCAACATCGGCTCGCGCTTCGACGACCGCATCATCGGCCAGGCCCACAAGTTCGCCGCCCAGGCGAAGATCGTCCACATCGACATCGACATCGCGGAGATGGGCAAGATGATCGTGCCCGACGTGCAGGTCGTGGGCGACGCGAAGACCGCGCTGAGGCAGCTGCTGCCGCTCCTGGAGAAGGCGGAGCATCCCGAGTGGAACGCCGTGCTCGGCGGCTACAAGAAGAAGTACCCGCTCGCCTACAAGAAGCAGGGCGGTCTCCGCATGCAGCAGGTCCTCGACGAGATCCACGAGCTCACCGGCGGTCGGGCCATCGTCTCCACCGACGTGGGCCAGCACCAGATGTGGGCGGCGCAGTTCTACACCAACGACGCCTCCTTCAAGTGGATCAGCTCGGGGGGGGCGGGGACGATGGGCTTCGGCTTCCCCGCCGCCATCGGGGCGCAGTTCGCCTGCCCCGACGAGACCGTCATCGCCGTGGTGGGCGACGGGGGCTTCCAGATGACCCTCTGCGAGCTGGCCACCGCCGTGATCCACAAGCTGCCGATCAAGATCCTGGTGCTGAACAACCACTATCTCGGCATGGTGCGCCAATGGCAGGAGCTCTTCTTCGACAACCGCGAGAGCGGGGTGGACCTCATCGGCAACCCCGACTTCGTGAAGCTGGCCGAAGCCTACGGCGCCAAGGGCATCCACATCAAACGCCCCGCCGACGTGAGCAAGAAGCTGCAGGAGGCCCTCGACTACAACGAAGGCCCCGTGCTCATCAACGCCGAATGCATCAAGACGGACAACGTCTTCCCGATGATTCCCGCCGGGGCGGCGCTCGAGGACATGCTCACCGAGCCGCCGAAATACAAGATGGAGAAGCCGGTCGGGTCGACCTGAGGTCGATCCGGTAAACGGTGGGAAGGGAAAAGGTGGAAAGTCTTCTCCCTTCCTCCGATTGCCGGTGACCCGACAACGCTTGCGGACCTTTTACTTTTTTACCTTTCACCTTTTACTCTTTCTTCGCCATGGCCCGAACGATTACGACCGCCGACAAGAAGCCGAAGCCCCGTCCCGACATCATCGGAGGGCATACGCTGAGCATGTATGTGAACAACAAGCCGGGCGTGCTGATGCGCATCTGCCAGATCTTCGCGCGCCGGGCCTACAACATCGATTCGCTCGTCGTCTCGCAGGGGCGCGACCCGCGCTTCTCCAGGCTGACCCTGGGGATCAGCGGCGATCCGGCCGGGCTCCCCCAGATCATCCTCCAGTGCGACAAGCTGATCGACGTGATCCACTGCCACCAGCACATGCCCGAGGACGCGGTGGTGCGCGAGATGGCCTTGATCAAGGTCCGCACCGAGAACACGGAGCGCCGGACCGAGATCCTCCAGATCGTCGAGCATTTCGGCGGCAAGACGGTGGACTTTTCCGAGTCGTCCATGATCATCCGCATCGAAGGCGCCAGCGACAAGGTGGACGCCTCGATCCGGCTCCTCAACAACTACGACATCGTGGAGACGGTCCGGACCGGAAAAGTGGTGATGGCCCGCGGGGAGCAGGCGACCTGATCCGGATGGATCGGCGCCGCGCCCCGGCTTGGGGCAAATCCGGCTCGCCACGCTGGCGAAGATGCGCTAGGTTGCGGGCATGGAAACGCCCGCGACACCGCCGAGTTCGCCTCCCGGCGCCTTGCCTTCCCGCGCGGCCGGGGCGGAGGCCGGGGACGTCGGGCGCGAGGGGGACGTCCCCCCGGTCCCGTCGCCGTCCCCCCCGTCCTGCGAACCGAGCCCTCCCGAAGAGGGGCGTCGCGCGAGTCCGGTCTGCTATCTGGACGACTTCCCGGATTGGTGACGCGGAGGACGCCTTCCCATGAACGTCCGACTGAAGCGCGCCTACGAGGACCCATCCCCCGACGACGGGGAGCGCTTCCTGGTGGACCGCCTCTGGCCCCGAGGGGTCAAGAAGGAGGCGCTGAGGATCTCGGCGTGGTTGAAGGAGGTCGCCCCCAGCAACGAGCTGCGGCGCTGGTTCGGCCACGACCCCGGTCGTTGGGAGGAGTTCCGCCGCCGCTACCTCGACGAGCTGAGCAGCCGCGGAGACGTGCTGCGTCCTCTGCGCGAAGCCGCCTCGAGGGGGACGGTCACCTTGGTCTACGCCACCCGTGAGCCGGAGCACAACCAGGCGGTGGTGCTGCGCGAACTGCTGCTGGGGACGGACGCCGGAACGAGCTGAGCGGCTGGGCTTCCCGCAGACCGGCGGGGAAGGCGGATTCCGATCGGGAGGCGAAGGCTCCGCCACCGAAGCGCCGCCCCACGGAAAATTCGCTGAAAAACCCGCGAGATCGAGTATCCTCCCCCTCCTCATCCCCCCATTCTCTTTCTTCTCCCAGGTTCATCATGGTCAAGTGGCTTCTCAAACTCATCGTCGGCAGTCGGAACGCCCGCGTCATCCGCGGCATCGCGCCGGTCGTCGTCAAGATCAACGAGATCGAGAAGGGGCTCCAACAGGAACCGGAACAGGTCCTCAAGGAAAAGACCGCCGCCTGGAAAGCCCACCTCGACCGCTACAGCCTGCGGGTCGAAAGCTACAGCGAGCGCATCCTCGGCACGCGGACGGAGGAGGAGAACCGCGCTCTCCTCAAGCGCTGGGCGCAGCGCTTCGCCCTTCTCTCGAGCGAGTTCAAGCGGGCCGCCTTCCTGTCGCCCGACGACGTCGAAGGTCTCGACGCCGGCGATCTGCCGTCGCGCATCCTGGACGCGCAGCGGCTCTTCGGCGACCTCAAGGACGAATTCCCCGCCTCCCGGGCCGCCTATCTCGAAAAGATCCTTCCCGAGGCCTTCGCCGTGGTCAAGAACGCGGCCCGCCGCCTCTGCGGACGCGAGTGGATGGTCTGCGACCATCCCGTGAAGTGGGAGATGGTCCACTTCGACGTGCAGCTCATCGGCGGCATCGGCCTCCACCGCGGCATGATCGCCGAAATGGCCACGGGGGAGGGGAAGACCCTCGTCGCCACCCTGCCGGTCTTTCTCAACGCCCTCACCGGCCTCGGCGTTCACGTCATCACGGTGAACGACTACCTCGCCCGCCGCGACGCCGAATGGATGGGCTATCTCTTCGAGTATCTCGGCCTCTCCGTCGGCTGCATCCAGAACGACCTGCGCGGCGACCTGCGCAAGGCCCAGTACGAAAAGGACATTACCTACGGCACCGCGAGCGAGTTCGGCTTCGACTACCTGCGCGACAACGGGATGGCCCAGGACGTCGACCAGCAGGTCCAGCGCAACCACTACTTCGCCCCCATCGACGAAGTCGACTCCGTGCTCGTCGACGAGGCGCGCACCCCGCTCATCATCTCCGGCCCCGTCACGGCCCGCCAGGACCAGCATTTCGACCTCTACAAGGGCCAGATCCGCGATCTCTACCGCAAGCAGACCCAGCTCTGCAACGATCTCGCCGCCGAGGCGAAGAAGCTCTTCGACGAGGGCAAGACCGCCGAGGCGGGCACGCCCTACTACAAGATCAAGCTGGGCATGCCCCGGAACCGCGCCTTCATGCGCGCCATGGAGACCGCCGAGGTCCGCCGCGCCGTACTCGACG
>CAYMMC010000015.1:15653-17386 GCA_964391125.1 uncultured Akkermansia sp. | reverse complement strand
GGCCCGAAGAGGAAGTCGACGCCTTCGAGGCCGCGCGGCCCCGGATCGGCCAAGGGCTCGATCTCGATCTCTAAGCTGGAGCGGTAGAAGCCGAGATCCTGCAAATGCGCCGCGATCTCGGCGGCGAGGGCGGGAGCGGCCTTGGCGCGCTTGGCGGACAGGGCGGTTCCCGCCTTCGCGACGGCGGCGGCGGCCTGCTCGACGGCGGCGGCGAGACGCAGCAGCTCCGCCTCGCGCCCGTCGACCGAGGCCAGCCGCTGCCTGGCACCGGCCTCGTAGGCGAGCACGTTCTCGACGCTCTGGCCGTATTTCCGCTTCAGCGTCTCGATCTCGTCGATGCGGCGCTCGATCCGCGCGGTCTCGGAGTGATCGATCTCCAGCTCTTCGGAGTAGGCGCGCAGCGTTCCCTCCAGTTCCTCGATCTCGACCCGGGCCGATTCGAAGCCGGCGAGCCGTTCGGCGACGGAGGCGTCGAAGCGCTCCAGCTCGCGCAGGCAGCGCTGGGCGCTGGAGAGGTTGGCCGAGGCGGCGCTCAGCAGATCGACGGCCTGGCTGGCGTTTTCGAGGAGACGGGAGGCGTTCTGCGACTGGCGGTAGCGCTGCTCCAGCTCCGCAACCTCGGCCGGATCCAGCGCCGCGGCGGCGATCTCCTCGACCTGGAAGCGGAGCAGCTCGATCTCCTGGTCGCTGACGAGGCGCCGGTTGCGGAACTCCTCGAGGCTGCCTTTGGCCTCCGCCCAAGCCGCGTAGGCCTCCCGGTAGCGACGCCGCTCCTCCGCCGCGCGGGCGTAGGCGTCGAGCATGGCGAGCTGGCGGTCCTGGGAGAGGAGCGACTGGTGCTCGTGCGGTCCGTGCAGGTCGACGAGCAGGCCGCCGAGCGACTTCAGCAGCGAAAGGGTGCAGGGCGAGCAGTTCACGAACTGCTTGTTGCCGCTGCCGAAGACGCGCTTCACCACGAGGACGTTGCCCTCGCAAGGCTCCAACCCGCCGCTCTCGAGCAGGGCGTTGACCTGGTCGAGATTCGAGGAGAGCTCGAAGACCGCCTCGACCGAGCAGAGGCTCTCGCCGGTGCGGACGAGGTCGTGGTTGGCGCGCTCGCCCAGGATCAGCTTCAACGCGCCGACGATCATCGACTTGCCCGCGCCGGTCTGGCCGGTCACGCCGACGAGGCCCGGTCCGAGCTCCCAGGTAAGATCGTCGACGAGGGCGAGGTTCTTGATTTTTAGGACCGAGAGCATTGCGGAGAGGGGGCGGCGGCAGTATGGAGCAGACCGTCACGGCACGCAATGGAGACCCAGGCGGAAATCACCTTCCTCGGCACCGGCACTTCGATCGGAGTGCCGGTGATCGGCTGCGATTGCGCCGTCTGCACTTCGGACGATCCGAGGAACCGAAGGCTCCGCTCGTCCATCCACGTCCGCACGCCCCGTTGCTCCTTCGTCGTCGACACGGGCCCCGACTTCCGGCAGCAATGCCTGCGCGAGGGCATCCGCAGGCTCGACGCGGTCCTCTTCACCCACGCCCACAGCGACCACGTCATGGGCTTCGACGACCTGCGGCGCTTCACCGTCGGCGAGGACGAGGAAATCTCCGTCCACGCCACCGAGGACTGCCTCGGACGCCTCCGCGCGGCCTTCCCCTACGTCTTCGACGGGAACAACCGCTACCGGGGCTATTTGAAGACCGTCACGCATCCCATCGTCGGCCCCTTCCGCGTCGGCGACCTGGAGGCG
>CAYMMC010000015.1:0-15643 GCA_964391125.1 uncultured Akkermansia sp. | reverse complement strand
TGAACCCGTCGCGCGTCGAGACCGGTCAGCAACCGCCCCTGCCGGTCGAGCACGGCAAGGTCGAGACCATCGGCTTCCTCTTCTCGAAGGGCGGCGAGCGGCTCTTCGCCTACGTCCCCGACGCGAAGACGCTGCCGGAGGAGAGCAAGCGCCTCCTCGAGGGGATCGGCCTCCTCGTCCTCGACGGCCTTCAGCCGGAACCGCATTGGAGCCACCTCTCCATCGGCGAGGCCGTCGCCCTGGCGCACGAGCTGGGGGCGGGAGAAACCTGGCTGACCCATTGCTCCTGCCGCGTCGACTACCGCGTCGTGGAACCCGCCCTGCCGGACCAGGTGCGGCTGGCCTGGGATGGATTGAGGCTGCGGACCTGAATCGCCGGGGGACCGGAGGGGCAGGCGAAAAAACCCCCTCGACCGGCTCCTCGGCGACGAGGCTCAGAAGGTCCTGGCCGAGTCCCGCTTCCGCCCCACGCCAATATCGCTAGCGGCGGATCACCGGCAGGTTCATCGTCTTGTCCGAATTTCCGTAGTAGGCCTCGGTCTTCGATACGAAGCGGAAATAGCGGGTCTCCTGCGGCGAGCCCTCCACGCTGGAGACCACGACGTTGCCGCGCCGCCGCCAGGCTCCCTCCTTGCGCTCGCCGGATTGGCGGATGCAGGTCCCGTCCTTCTCGAAGGTGAAGGCGGTCCCGGCCGCCGAGACCCAGGTCTGCCCGACGAAGAGGGCCTCCAAGGGATCCGCCAGGCTCCGATCCCTCTCCTCCGCGGCCCGGTCCAGCTCGGCTTTCGCGGCGAGCGCCCCCTGCAAGTCGGAGTTCCGGGTGCGGGCCTGGACGATCTTGTCGAGCTCGCGGAGGTAGGTCTCGCGGAGCGGGCGGACGACGCGCTCCGCCGCCTCCTCGTAGGTGGCGCGGAGGCGGTCGAGCTCATGTCGCCGGTGGGCCCGTCGCCGTCCTCGCCCCCCGCGGACGCGGCGGAGAGCGCCTGCAGGACCTTGCGGGCGCTCAGGGCGCCCTCCAGTTCGGAGCGCCGCGTCCGGGTGTCGACGAGGCGGCTCAGCTCCCTTTCGTAGCTCTCCCGCGCGGGCTGGACCGCCCGGTCCACCGCCGCCCCGTAGGAGGCGCGGAGACGCTCGAGGTCCTCCGCCGCCGCCGATGCCGGAATCAGCAGGCAAAGCATCGAAAGGAGCAGGGGAAGCGGCTTCATGGGGGGCGGATCGTGGGATGGACGGGCTGGCGGCTCCGCTAGGGGACGATCCTGCCAAGCCGGCGGGGATCCGTCAAGACATTGCGATTTTCCGGAGGGCGCCCCTTTCTTGCGATCCGGCGATTGTGGGTTTCAGTAGGCGGAACATCGGAAACTTCGTCGTTTTCCCTCTCTCCCCGATGCCCGAATTCGAAGACGTCCCGCCGGACCGGCAGCCGGCGGCCGCCCCTCCTTCTCCGAAGCGGAAAAGGCCCGGCTGCCTCGCGACCTCCCTGCTCGCCCTCCTCGTGCTCGCGCCCGTCGCCCTGCTGGTCCTGAACGGTCCGGGCTTCCGCGCCCTCGCCCGCGTCGCGGGCTTGAAGGCCGCGGCCTCGCAGGGGCTGGCCGGGGATTTCCGCGTCACGGGATCGCTCTGGTCGGGCTTCGGCCTGGAGGGCGTCGAGCTCTCGGCCGACGGCAGCGGCGGAACGATGGTGAAGCTCGCGGACCTCCGCCTCGACTACCGCGCCCCCGCCCTGCTCGGGGGGGCGCGGCGTCTCGACTGGCTCGACGGCCTGCGCGTCGGCGAGGCCGAGATCCGGGTGTTCCTTCCCGAAGCGCCGCCGGCCCCCGACAAGGCAACCAAGCGTCCGCGGGCGGAGGCGGCGGAGCGGGTGGCGGCGTCCGGCTTCAGTCCGCTCTGGAACCTCCTCGCGGCCGACCTCGCCATCGACGACCTGACCCTCTTCGTCCATCGGGGCGACCGGGTCTGGTCGGTGGAGTCGCTCCGCCTCGACCTGCCCGGCGGAGGCGACGGCTCGCTCAAGATCTCCCGGATCTGCCTGCCGGGGCGGGCTCCGATCGAGAACGTCGATGCGACGCTGCGCAAGGAGGAGCACGGATTCTCCATCGGGCCGCTCTCCCTTTTCGGCTACGCAGAGCTGGAATCGCTCGCGGTCGCGGAGCCGGAACCCGGCGCCTTCACGGCGCAGGCCGAGCTCGATGTCGCCGGGGGAGAGGTCGGTCTCTCGCTCCAGGCCCCGCAGGACGGGCCGCTGGCCGTCGCCCTCTCGCTGGGCCGGGGATCGAGTCTGGCGCTGGACCGGATCCCGCTGCCGGAGGCGAAGCTGAGCGGCGCCATCACCGACCTCGCGCTGCGTTTCCGGGGCGATCCGGCCCGTCCGGCGAGCTGGAGCCTCGACGGCAAGCTCGTCGGCTCGAAGCTGGGATGGGGCGAGGCGAAGGCCGACTCGCTGATGCTGCTGGCCGAGGGAAACCGGGTCGACCTGGAGGCGATCCGGGGCCGCGCCACCTTGCAGGCCGACGCGGTCCTGCCCTTTCCCCAGTCGGAGACGGCGGCCGACCTCGCGCGGCATCCCGTGCTGCTGCGGGCGGCGGTGGACGTGCCCGCGCTGGAGGAGACGCTGGCCGACTTCGGCGCGGAGGCGCCGCTCTCGGGGGCGGCTTCGCTGCGGGCGCGCGACCTGCTGGTGAGCGGGGGCAAGGTGAGCACGGGCGAAGTCGAGCTCGCCACCGAGGGACTTGCCTGGGACGGCGTGGCCCTTTCCGGCGCCTCGCTCTCCGCCCGGGTCGAGCGGGAGAACTTCGTCCGCCTCGCCCTCGATCTCGGGCTCGACGAGCACAGCCGCGTCCATCTCGCCGCCGCCGTGGACGCCGCCGCGCGGCGCTACGAGGGCGAGGCCTCGGTCGCGCTCGACACCCGCGGCCGTCTCGGCGCGGTGCTGCGCGACCTCGGGAAGGAGGACTTCTCCGGCGCGGCGACGCTCGACTGGACGGGCCGGGGCGAATTCTCCGCCTCGGGGCACGCCGGCGAGGCGACGCTCGCCCTGAAGTCCTTCGCGATCGGGTCCGGCCGCCCCATCGACGGGAGCCTCGCCGCGGACTACTCCGACCGCCGGGCGACGCTGAAAGACCTCTCCCTGAGGGCCGAGGGCGTCTCCCTGAGCGGCTCGGGGGAATGGGACGGCGCGGTTCTGAGCCTGCCCGACTGGAAGTTGAGCCACGGCGACCGGACGCCCCTGACCCTGGCGCTGCAACTGCCGCTGGCTCCGGGGAGCGAAGGCGGCCTCCTCGCGCAGGAGGGGCCGCTCGCGCTCGACCTCGCCTTCGACGATCTCGCCCTCGACGAGCTGACCCGCTTCTTCGCCGCCGCGCCCCTTCTCGCGGGCAGGCTCGACGGAGGGGTGAAGGCCTCGGGCCGCTTCGCCGAGCTGGATCTGGCGGGCCGGATCGCCTTCCGGACCGACGCGCCGGACGACCCCGGCAAGGCCCCCGCCGAAGCGGTCCTGGATCTCTCCCTGCGCGGCGAGGCCGCCCGCCCCGCGAGCTGGGTGGCAACGCTCGACGCCCTGGTCTCGGGCCTGCGCTGGCAGGGCGTGGCCCTGGAGAAGGTCGCGCTGGAGGCGGCCACGGACACGAGCCGACCGGACCGCCCCCTCGTCGCGGCTCTGCGCTTCGACCAATCCGGGACGCTGCTCGAGGCCCGGGCCCGCCTCGACCTCGGCGGCGCGGCCGCCCTGTCCGATCTCGCCGCCGTGCCGCTGCAGGCCGACGCCTCGCTCGAGATCGGCGACGTGGCGGCCTTGCTGCGCGACCTCGCCCCGCCGAAGTGGAAGGACCTGCCCCTCGCCGGGACGCTCTCGGCAACGGCCGAGGGACTGAGGCTGCAAGGCGGCTCGCTGACGGCGGGAACGCTTTCGCTGCGATCCGACGATTTCGCGGTGGAGGGCCAGGCCTTCGAGACGATCCGGGTCGACGCGGACGTTCCGTCGCCGGACGAACTCGACGCCACCGCCACCCTCGCCCTCGACGGACGCAACCGCCTCGAAGGGCGCGGGCGCCACCATCTCGGGGAGGGCCGCTATTCGGGCGAGATCGCCCTTGACGCCGACCTCGTCGCCTCGGAGAGCCGGCTCCGCGCCCTGCTCGGGGGCCGTCCCATGGCCGCCCTGCTGCCCGGAACCACGGCGCTGCGCTGGAAGGGCGAGGGACGGCTGCGCGAGGCCGATCACGCGGGCGAGCTGTCGTTGAAGGCGGATTCGCTCCGTCTCGCCGCAGGGGCGGAGGCGCTCGACGCGGAGGTCGCGGGCCGCTACTCGACCGACTCCGCCGACTTCCCGACCCTGAAGATCGCGAGCGATCCGCTCTCCTTCGACGGCGCCCTGCGCTGGCAGGACCGGCGGCTGGCCCTCTCCGGAAAGGGCGTCAGCGGAGGCCGGGAGGCCCTTTTCCTCGACGCATCGGTCCCCCTCGATCCGGGGGCGCTGAAGCCGGAGGCGTGGTTCGCCCAGGAGGCCCCCCTTTCCGCGACGCTCTCCGCGAAGGCCCTTGCGCTCGGCGCCGTCTCCCGCCTCTTCGCCGAAAAGCCGCCCCTGCTGGGGGAGCTCTCCCTCGACCTCGCTCTCTCCGGCAGCCCCGCCGCGCCCGGGCTCGACCTCGATCTGGGGCTCGACGGGATCGCCGTGCCGCGCGAGGGCGAATCCCTGCCGGCGGGACAGCTTTCGCTGAAGGCGAAGACGGAGGACGCGCAGCTCTCCCTCTCCGGCGAATACCGCCATCCCGACGTGAGGCCCCTTTCCCTCTCGGCCTCGCTGCCCTTCCATCCGGGCGCCTGGGCGACGGGCCGCCGCCAGATCGGCGAGGAGACGGTCGCGGCGGCGGCGCGGATGGAGCGCAGCCCGCTGGCCTTCCTCGCCGGGCAAGTTCCGGGAATCGAATCCATCTCGGGCGAGGTGGCCATCGACGCCGAGGTCTCGGGCACGGTGGCGGCCCCGCGCCTCCGCGGCGAGGCGGATCTCTCCGTCCCAAGGCTGCGCCTGGAAAGCCGCAACGCCCCTTCGGTCCACGACGTCGCGCTCCGCGCCCGCTTCGCGGAGGACCGCGCCGTGCTGGAGCGCCTCGCCGCCGTCGTCGCGGGCGGCACGGTCGAAGGCGCCGGCGAGGCCGTCTTCGAAGCGGGGCAGGAGCCGCGCCTGAGCCTCTCGCTGAAGGGCAGCGAAGTCCTCGTGGTGCGCACGCCCGAGGTGAACGTGCGGGCCGATCTCGACCTCGCCCTCGAAGGCCCCCTGTCGCAGGCCCGCCTCTCCGGCGAGATCGGGATCACCAACAGCCGCTTCTTCAAGAACTTCGACCTTCTCCCCATCGGCCTGCCGACGAGACGGGCCGAGTCCGTCCTGCCCACGGTGGAGCGCAGCCCGCGGGGAGGCGGAGCCGCCTACCAGGATCTCGACTTCGGGGTGAAGGCCGCCCCCTTCCAGGATTGGCCCGTGGCGGTGCGGATCTTCACCAAGGACCCCTTCCTCATCCGCAGCAACCTCGCCGAATCCTCCATCACCGCCGACCTCCGCCTCGCCGGCAGCCTCGGCGCCCCGGTGCCGTCGGGCCGGGTCGAGATCGAAAAGGGCGAAATGAGCCTGCCCTTCAGCCAGGTCGACGTCGAAACGGGCCGGATCGAGTTCGACGAGACCACGGGCTTCAACGGGGCGATCGAGCTCAAGGCCCGGGCCAAGGCGGACCGCTATCAGATCGCGATCTACCTGCACGGCCGCGCCCTCTCGCCGCAATACGTGCTGACGAGCATCCCCCCCCTGCCCAGCGAGGACATCCTCACCCTGATCGCCACCGGCACCACCCGCGACGAACTGCTCGGGGGCGACGCCGAATCCCTCGCCGCAGGCAAGGCGGCCGGCCTGCTGCTGAAGAACCTCCGCAAGAAGAGCAACGAGGCGGAGGCCGATCCGACGCTTCTCGACTTGCTAGAGGAGCGAACCGAGCTTGAGTTGGGGCGTGTCAACCAGGAGACTGGAGAGCAGACCTTCGGCGGCAGGATCCGCCTGTGGAAGCAGCTCTTCTTCGTCGGCGACGTGGACCAGCAAAGCGACTACCGGGCCCTGTTGAAATACGTCTTCCGTTTCGAATAAATCCGAAACCCGAAACCCGAAATCCGAATCGTCGCCCTCCCAACTGAACACTGAAAACTGACAAACTGAAAACTCCCCTCCAGCTCTGCCTTCTGATCGTCGCGACGCTCGCGACCGGATGGGCCGCGCCCGGCGACAAGGTGCGGATCGAGGGATTGCGCACGGTGGAGGCCTCGCAGGCGCGCGACTGGATCGCCTCGCAGCTCCAGTTCGTGGAGTCCGCCGGGGTCAGTCCGGCCCGCGCCGACGACCTCGCCTTCTTCCTCGAGACCTCGATGCGCCAGCAGGGCTACAGCGAGGCGACGGTCGACTGGAAGGTCGAGGGGGCGGGCGAGGGCGCCCGCGTCGTCCTGACCGTGTCGGAGGGGCGCTCGCTGTTCGTCGGGGACATCGCCGTGGAGGGCAATCTCGCGCTCGAGGACGCGGCGGTGGTCGAGCTGCTCACCTCCGCGACGATCAAACGACTGAGGATCAAGGAGGGCGAGGCCATTCCCTACGTGAAGGAGGACATCCGGCAGGGCAGCGCCCAGGTCGCCGCGTTCTACAAGCTGATGGGCTACCGCGACGCGAAGGTCGATCTCGGCATCCGCGAGGAGGGGGGCCGCGTGGACCTGTCGCTCCAGGTGGACGAAGGCCTCGAAAGCCGGATCGGCCGCATCGACTTCCCGGCGGCGCCGTCGCCGGGGCTGGCCGCCGAGTTCGAGAAGCTCCGCGCGGAGTTCGGCGGCAAGGTCTTCTCGGGCACGGTGCCCGGCAAGCTGGCCTCGCGGGTGCGCTCCGCCGCCGTCGCGGAGGGCTACTACCACGCCAAGGTGGAGGCGCAGGAGCACGAGGGCGGCCAGGCCGGGGGCGCCGCCGCCCGGGTCGATCTCGTCGTCACCGCCGACTGGGGCGGTCCCGTCGCCGTCTCGGGCCTGCGGGTGAAGGGCAACGAAAAGGTGAAGACGGAGTTCTTCGACCGGCACTTCGCCAAGCTGATGGACCGTCCCTACTCTCCGGCGGAGGCGAACGAAGCCGTCAACGAGCTGCTCCAGTCGGGCGTCTTCGAGACGGTGCGCACCGACGTCGCCGCCCAGCCCGACGGCAGCTACCGGCTCGACATCGAGGTCGAGGAGGGCCACACGCGCACCCTCGGCGTCTACGGGGGCTTCACGAACTACGAAGGCCCCATCGCCGGCTTCGAGTTCCGGCACCTCAATCTCTTCGGCACGGTGCGCAAGGTCGACTCGGCCATCGAGTTCTCCAAGCGCGGAGCCCGCGGCGAGGTCAACTACACGGATCCCTGGTTCCTCGACAGCCCCTACCAGTTCGGCGGCGGCCTCTTCGCCCTGAACCGGGACGAGGAGGGCTACGAGAAGTTCAAGACCGGGGGGCGCTACGAGCTGAGCCGCCGCTTCGGCGCACGGAAGCAGGATTCGCTCGCGCTCTTCGGCGAAGCCGCCTACACCGACGTCCACAAGGCCGAGATCGATCCGCGCTACCTCGGCGACCGCGAGTATTTCACGCACCAGATCGGCCTGTCCCTGACCCGCGACCGGCGCGACAACCCGAGGCGTCCGCGCAGGGGCCATCTCGCCCAGGCCTCCATCGCCGCCGCCTCCTCCGCCCTCGGCAGCGAGGTGGAATACTGGAAGGCCGGCGGCCGGCTCGGCTACTACCTGCCCTTCGGCGACCACACCCTCCGCCTCGGGGCCCGGGCCGGCCTCATCTCGCCGATGGGCGGCACCGGCGAGATCCCCATCGACCTGCGCTACTTCAACGGCGGCCCCTTCAGCGTGCGCAGCTTCCAGGAGCGCTCCCTCGGTCTGCGCGATCCCGCGAGCGGGCATCCCGTGGGGGGGAACTTCTACTCCGTCTTCAGCGCGGAATACGAGATCCCCCTCGGCCTGGTCAACGGTCTCAGCCTCGTTCCCTTCGCCGACGCGGGGAACCTGATCTACGACGAGTCCGACGCCGGCCTCGAGGATCTCCGCTACGCCGTCGGGCTGGGGCTGCGCTACGAAACCCCCATCGGCCCGATTCGGGCCGAATACGGGCTCAACCCCGACCAGCGCCCCGGCGAGCCCGAGGGCACCTTCCATCTCGGATTCGGACTGGGCTACTGATCCGGCCCCTCCGCCTCCCGCGCCGAGGCTTCGGTACGGGGCTGGGTTTATTTTATGGTAATTATTATTTTTATTGACTTTTTTAAAAATTCTCTCTATGTTCGCGGCAATCAGGAAGCCGCGCGAGAAACACAAAGACGGGTCCGCCGTCGCGCCGCGACTTTCCGGGACGAAACACACTACCCAATCCGGTGCCTCCCGCACTTGCCAAGCCGAGGAAGGGAACGTGCCACATCCTTGGAAACACAGACATGAACCACCGCAGCCTCCTCGCCGCCTTGCTGGCCGCGCTCGTTTCGATTCCCGCCATCTCCAGCGGGCAGAACCAGGCGCCGCTCATTCCCACGGGCAGCCTCAACGCCTTCCCCACCTTCGTGCAGGCGGGAACGCATCCCACCCTGAGCTGGAACGTGACTCTCCCGGAGTCGGTCGTCGACATCGTCGACATCATTCCGCCGGGCACGCTCAAGCCGAAGAAGAGCCTCAACATGAAGGTCCGCGTCCTCGGCGCCTCGGTGAAGCGCGTCTGGACGAACTCGAAAGGGCAGGTCACCAAATGGGAGTGGGTCCCGACCGAGGCTCTCCTGCGCTACAACAGCGGATCCTACACCCGGATCTTCTACAACACCCACGACAAGGTCAATCCGAACACCGTCGTCAGGAACCAGACCGTCGCGAAGAACAGCACGATCAACTTCGGCGGCCGTTTCAACGACAACGGCTCGTGGAGCACGATGTACACCTCGACCTCGACGAACCACCAGCACAACGTGGTCGCCCTGAAGAACGGCGACACCCCGCCGACCACCACGCCCCTCTACCAGCAGCCGACGATCGAGAGCTTCATCCTGCCCTACCTCGACGCCCAGGGGAACATTAAGCTGGGGCCGCGCGACGTGATCTACCTGATGGAGCTGACCCATACGAACCGCAACGACGGCGGCTTCGACCTCCAGGACCTCTGCCTCCTCGTCACCTTCACCGAGTGATCGACCTCCCTTGCCAACGCCATGCGCCCTCTCCCCGCCCTCTTCGCCCTCGCCGCCGCATCGGTCCTCTCCGCCCCCGCGCAGGACCAGGCGGAGCCGCAGACCCGGCCGATGCGCGACGCCGCCACCCACGACCAACTGAGCCAGTCCCTCCGCATGGCCCAGCAAAGCGATCCGATCCGCAACATCGGGCCCGCCATCGGCCAGGTGGAGGCGGATCCCTCCCTCGCCCTTGCCGGCCGGGATCTCATCAAGGACTCCATCATCCTCTGCTATCGGGGCAGCCTCACCCTGCTCCCGAAGCGTTCCGTCCTCCATCTGCCGGAGCCCCTGAAATCCCGCTTCGAGGCGGTGGACGGCGCGGCGGTGGTCACTTGGGCGGACTTCTTCCAGGGCAACCGGGGCTGGATCCGGACCATGGAGGTCACCCGCGAGCAAGCCATGGGCGAGGCGCCCCTGCCCGAAGGGACGGAGGAGTCCTTCGCGGCCTCGGCCTCCGTCATCGTCGCCACCTTCCAAGGCGGCCCCATTTCGGTGAAACCCTATGTCAAGCCGGAGGTCGCGTCGGCGCAAGCGGCGGACGCGACCTCCACCACCAGCACTCCGCAGCAACCATGAAACGCCTCCTGCCCATCGCATTCCTCCTCGGCGCCTTTCTGTCCGCAGGGGTCCTAGGCTCCGACTACACCTTCTTCATCCGGCAGGTCCAGATGCCGGGGGACGTGCAGTGGGACGTCTCCGTCGCCCAGCAGGGAAGCCAGCAGTCGCCCCTCGCGGTCAACCCCAACGGCGCGCGCTTCGATCTCTGGGCGGTCCGGTCGAGCCCGCTGACCAGCACGCTGGTCGACAGCACCTACGTCCAATCCTACGTGCCCGTGGCGAACCTGAACATCGTCTCCGAAGATCCCTACACGGTGATCCCCCGGACCAGGGCGGACCGGCCCTTCACCGTGAACATCACCGTGCAGGGCCTCAGCCACGACCCCGCGGCGCCCGAGGCGGCGAAGTCCGTCAAGCTCCTCCGGCACGTGCAGGCCTACGTCGGCGCCGAGAACGGCGTCACCATCGACCGCAGCAAGGCGACGCTGCTGTCCCAGGGCTCCCTGAGCAGCAACGGAGCCCATACCCTGAGCTATTCCGTCACCTCCATCCCCGGGCCGAACCGGACCAAGGTGAAGGGCGAGGAGCGCTTCTCCGTCTTCTCCCTGGCCGACTACCAGGCCCCCGAGTCGCAGCTGGCTTCGAAATTCATCCAGATCTGGCCGATGGCCTCCGTCTCCCTGGAGGGCATGAGCACGGGCCAGGTCATCAAGGCCATCGCTCCCGAAGTCAATGTGAACCTGACCGACCTCTATCCCAGCTCCTACACCTACGCCCAGGTCTACAAGGGCGCTCCGCAGCTCGGGACGGTCGGCGCCCTCGTCCCCGGCGCCGCCGTCGTGGTCAACAGCTCCGTTCCCCAGAACAATTCCCTCCGCTTGAAGGACTGGGACGCATCCATCGCCACGGACGGCCTCTGGACGCTGGAAATCCTGACGGAGACCCCCTTCGGAGTCGACCGCCTCACCTATGTCAGCTTCACCGTCGACCGGGCGATCAAGATGAACGGCACCGTCACCTCGGTGGATTGAGCCGCCGGCCCGACTGCCAGACAGAACCGCCAGCGATGCGCATCACCCATCGTTCCCAGGTCCGCGACCGCGGATCGGCCCTCGTCGAGATCTCGATGAGCTACGCGGCCTTGGTCATCGTCGCGCTCCTGACGCTGAAGGCCTCGATCAACGCCACCGCGGGGCAGGCGTGGACGGTCAAGCAGGCCATGTCCGACACCTACATCGCCCGCGAGTCCGCGCTCGCCTCGCGCATCCCCTTCGAGGATCTCACCGGAACGTCCTCGCTCTGGCCCGCCCATCCCGCAGTCGCCACCTCCACGGTCGAGATCGGGAAGCTCCCCGGCGGCCAGGCCGTCAACGCGACGATCCATCGCACCCGCTTCCCCGACGCGAACAACCTGCCCGCCTCCGGAGGCTCGGGCACGGACGCCTCGAACCCCACCGGCACGGAGGCGTGGAAGCTCCAGTCCATCCTCGCCTACGAGGCGGGAGGCAGGCAATACGTCAAATCCCGCACCGTCCTCCGGATCCGCTAAGCATGAAACGTCCGCCGTCCAGACGCTCCACCGGCTTCACCCTCATCGAGATGGCGCTCGCGATGGCTTTGAGCCTCGGCATCGCCGCCACCATCGTCGCCCTGCTCCAGCAGCAGGTCTCCTTCGCCGGCGCGCTCGGCCGCTTCCACTTCCTCCGGGCGGAGGCCCCCCAGATCAACACTCTGCTCGCGACCCTGGTCAACAAGGCCGACAGCTACCGCATCTACGGCAACCGCGACCAGGCCATCGCCGCGACCGGCGCCGTCACCCAGGGGGGGCGCGCCCTGCGCCTGCGCTTCCGGAACCCCGACGGCACCGCCTCGCAGGCCATCGTCGCCTTCGAAGCCCAGGAGGGGCAAGACCGCCTCAATTTCTACTTCCGTAACGAAAGCCAAACCACCTGGCCGGGCGCCCCCTCCTGGACGATCTCCTCGGCCCCCGCCCAAGTGGACTTCTCGAACGACACCGGCATCCTTCTCGTCGCGATGACGGGTCCCAACGGCGAACAAATCACCTTCGCGGGCAATCCCGACTGACATGAGGCTCGCTCGTTCCAGGAGAATCTTCGGGGGGCAACGCGGATACGCCACGTTGGCGGCGGTGGCGGCGATGGCGATCGTCGTCCTCGGCATGCTCGTCTACATCCTGAGCGGCAACATCCGCAACTTCGACGCCCAGGCGCGCGCCCAGGTGAAGCAGGACTACGCCCAGAAGGAGGACGCCATCCTCAACGCCCTTCTGCACATCGTTCCGAACAAGGCGATCGGGACGATGCAGCAGGGCTCCGCCAGCAACTCCAGCGACTACACCTGGGACACCATCTTCACGGAGGCCCTCGCCATCGCCAACGCCGAGCAGTCGATCCGCCCGGAGATGCTCAATGCGCTGAACCTCGGCGCCGCGGTCTCCGCCAACACCGGCGACACTCAGTTCCAGAGCGTCTCCCAACTCGTCATGGCGCCTGCAAGCACCGTCACGGGCGGCAGCAACCGGGTCAACGGCGGCAACTGGTGGGAATACCTCATGCTCGGCGACGCGAAGATCGGTCCGAAGCTTCCCGCCGCCCTGCAGCTGAGCCATGCGAACTATCTCCTCGACAACGAATACCCCATCATCACCTTCGAGAAGACCTACGTCGATTGGTACACGAAGGGACTCGGACTTTCGCCCAACCGCTACCCCCTCTACAACCTCATCCAGTATCCCGACGTGAAGTTCGGGTACAAGCGTCCCGGCGAATATTTCGTCGGCAAGCGGAACTGGTGGACCTTCTCCCTCAACTTCGGATCCCACAACCAGGGGACGACCGGCATCCCGGCGGTGCGGAAGGACTACGTGCTCTCCATCTACGAAATCCCCTCCCAGGTGCCGCTCTCGGCCGCCGCCCTGATGAAGGTCGGCCGCTTCGCCGACGGCACCGCCTGGCAGAACGTGAGCATCGAGGGCTCCCTCGTGGCCGACCAACTGCGCACCGAGGGCTCCGTCGTCGTCTCGAACGGGGCCGTCTCGGCCCGGAAATCGATCGACTTGGCCGGATCGACCGTCGTCGACGGCGAAACCGTCACCGGCGACTTCGACGACCTGGGCCAGCGCGAAGCCCGAGCCGCCCAGAGCAGCGGCTCCGCGGACGACGGCGACTTCTACCAGGCCTCCGTCGGCGGGAACGTCGGCAAGGTCGCCTTCATCCCCATCAACCGGGGCCACGAGACCCTCCTCAACAGTTCCGACGGCAGCCGCAGCGAACGCATCTCCCCGACGGGGTGGAACCACTACAGCCAGGCGGGGCCGAAGGCGGGCATGATCCTGGAGATCCGCCGGATGTCCTCCAGCAGCTACCAGATGCCCACCCGGATCCGCCTGCACTACCGGAACAGCAGCAACAGCCTCGTCTACGCAGACTACCACCGAGGTTCGAATTGGCCCACCGAGCAGCAAGCCGGGGGGAGCTCCTTCCCCTTCCAGACCGACGAGCTGGACAACCAGCGCAAAGCGCTCATCGTCCATCTCGACCGCCTCCCGGCCTTCGTCAACTCGCTGAGCGGCTCCGGCGGCATGTCGCTGAACCACTCCCTGCTCGTCACCCCGCATTCCCACTGGACCGTCCAGACCCCCTCCATTCCCTCGCTCGAATCGGACATGGCCGTCAGCCTGCGCGGGGGCGAGGACCTCTCCTCCTATCCGGCCGGATTCTCGGTCGTTTCCCGCTACCGCGTCTACATCGCCGACACCCTCAACAACACGCCGGTGACGCCCCCGCCATACTCGGGCCTGTCCGCCGGACACGCCTTCTACCCGCCGTTTTCCATCTTCGCCCCGGAGAAGCGATTCGGGGAGTCCCTGGCCATCGAGCATCCCGTCGAGATGACCGGGCAGATCAACAGCCTCAAGACGGCCGCCAACGACACCGTCACCCCGCTGGAGCTGATGGGCGGCGGCGACCAGCGCATCTCGGCGGACAACATCGACGCCAACCTCGTCTCGCTGAAGAGCCCCGCCGAGCTGCCGCCGGTCTACATGATGAACTGGCTCGTCACCATCGAGGAGGTGCATTGAGGCGAGATCCGCCCGGCATCGCGTCCGGGGCTGGCGCCTCCGTCGATTTCCGCTATGCTCGGGGCATGGCCCATCGACTCTTCAACGCCGCCGACGCCGTCTTCGTCGAGTCCTCCGACGCCCCCGGCCTCTTCCGTCAGGCTGGACCGGACTTCTCCTTCGACGCTCTCTTCTCCTCCTCCGCGCCGGAGGAGCTCGTCGCGGCGCTCTACGAGGACGGATCGGACGAGGCCACCTTCCATCCCGAGACTCCCCTCCAGGCCCCCGTCGGCGGACAGGAGGTCTGGGCCGCCGGCGTCACCTACTACCGCAGCCGCGCCGCCCGCATGGAAGAAGCGGAGAAGGCGGGGGGCGACCTCTTCTACGACAAAGTCTACGACGCGCCCCGGCCGGAGCTCTTCTTCAAGGCCTCCGCCGCCCGGGCCCGGGGCCATCTCGACCCGGTCGGCATCCGCAGCGACTCGGTCTGGGACGTGCCGGAGCCCGAGTTCACCCTCGCGATCAACCACGAGGGCAGGATCTTCGGCCACACCATCGGCAACGACATGAGTTCGCGCTCCATCGAGGGCGAGAATCCCCTCTACCTTCCCCAGGCGAAATGCTACAGCGGCGCCTGCGCCCTCGGCCCCTGCCTCGTCGTCGGCCCTCCGCCCGCGCCCGAGACCAGGGTCGCCCTCGCGATCTCGCGCGACGGAGCCGAAGTCTTCGCCGGAGAGGTCTCGCTCTCGCAGATCAAGCGCTCCTTCGAGGAGCTGGCCGGCTGGCTGTTCAAATGCAACCGCTTCCCGCTGGGCGCCTATCTCATGACCGGCACCGGCATCGTCCCCGACGGCGGCTTCACCCTCCGCGAAGGCGACGGGATCGCCATCTCCATCGAGGGGATCGGGACTCTGAGGAACATCGTCGAAACCGTGTAGCCCGGTCCGACGGAGCGGGGAAAAGGACGGCGCCCGGCATCCCTCACATCGCCTTCTCGTCGGCTGGGGCGGGCGCTTCGCCGGACTCGCCCGCCGCGCCCTCCAGCACGATCCCCGCCTCGGCGGCGAAGTCGGCGAGGGCGAGCTCCTCGAGGGCGGCGCGCTCCGTCTCCATGCGGTCGAGATCGCTGGTGTCGATGCTGTCCTTGGCGACGCGGGCCCGCCCCTTGGCCTTGTCCTTCTCTTCGCGGACCATCTCCTCGAGGCGGTTGAGGGTGTCTCCCGAGCCTCCGATCGCCCCGATCATCCCGGCGGCCATTTCGTTGAGCTCGGCGGTGGCCTTGGCGATGCGGGTCTGGTCGATGTCGCGGGAAAGCGCCTCGATCTTGTCCCTCGCCGCCTTCACCGCGCCCTCCTGGGCGTTTCTCAGCTCCGTGTAGGTCTTCTCGGCGTCGGCCAGCTCGGCGACGTTCTCGGCGTGCCCCTCCTTCAGCTGCCGGAGGCGCAGGGCGTATTCGCCGGCGAGCTTGCGGTTTCCGGCCTTGAGATGGGCGGCGGCCTTGGCGGTCAGCTCGCGGATGTCCCGCTCCTCCTTCTTCACCTGGGACATGAGCCGCTCGCAGAGGGCGGCGTGGGCGGCGAGGCCCTTGTTGTATTCGGAGATCTGCTTGCGGAGGTTCTCCTTCTCCAGCTCGAGGAGGGCTTCGGGGTTCTTCTTTTCCAAGCCGGAGATGAAGAGGCCGAAGAAGCCGCGGATGAGATTGCCAAGTCGCTTGAACATGCCGGATTCTCGCATGGGGAGAGCC